>NZ_JBFUKN010000052.1:0-42525 GCF_056400845.1 Mycobacterium sp. P4_H6
ACATCGAGGTCACCGACCGACACGTCGGTGACCGATGCACCGGGAATCTGAAGAAGACGGTTAAATGCAGTACTGACGCGCACGCGGATGGATCCTCTGGTTGAGGTTGGTGTGGTAACCCCGAAACCTAGAGGCACACCGCGTGCGCGTCCTTCATCTCTGCGTGGACACGCCGAGAGCGCTTGTGCTGCAGTATTAACCGACCCTGAACAGCAAGAAAGCGCCCACTAGAACACTAGGAGCGCCACATACTTTCGAACATGTAATTGATCATAGCTGCCACCACCGACACGCGATTGCGGCTAGCGGTAAAGACAACAGGCCGTCTCGAGGGGCAGAGTGACCACCATGAGCATCCTCACCACCGCCGACGGCACCGACATCTTCTACAAGGACTGGGGCACCGGTCAGCCGATCGTGTTCAGCCACGGCTGGCCGCTGTCCTCGGACGACTGGGACAACCAGATGCTGTTCTTCCTGAGCCAGGGCTACCGGGTGATCGCCCACGACCGCCGCGGGCACGGCCGCTCCACCCAGACTCCGGGCGGGCACGACCTCGACCACTACGCCGACGATCTCGCGGCCCTGGTCGAGCATCTCGACCTGCACGAGGCCATCCACGTCGGACATTCCACCGGCGGCGGAGAGGTGGTGCGCTTCCTGGCCCGCCACGGCGAGAGCCGCGCCGCGAAGGCCGCCATCATCAGTGCGGTGCCCCCGCTGATGGTGCAGACGGAGGCGAACCCGGAGGGCCTGCCCAAGAGCGTGTTCGACGATCTGCAGGCGCAGCTGGCGGCCAACCGTTCGGCGTTCTACCGGGCGCTGCCCGCCGGCCCGTTCTACAACTACGACAAGCCCGGTGTGGAGTCGTCGGAGGCTGTCATCGCCAACTGGTGGCGTCAGGGCATGATGGGCGACGCGTTGTCCCACTACGATGGGATCGTCGCGTTCTCGCAGACCGATTTCACCGAGGACCTGAAGAAGATCACCGTGCCGACGCTGGTGATGCACAGCACCGACGACCAGATCGTGCCCTATGTCGCGGCCGGCCCGAAATCTGCTGCGCTGCTGCAGAATGGGACGTTGAAGACCTACGGCGACAACTTCCCGCACGGCATGCCGACCACGCACGCCGATGTCATCAACGCCGATCTGCTGGCGTTCCTGAAGTCCTGAGCCACGGACCCATCCGCTCCAGAGCGGTGGTGATATCGGAGGGCGCGCCGGCGAACGACAACCGGACGAACGAACCCCCGTTCACGGTGTCGAAGTCGATACCCGGCGCGATGGCAACACCGGTGTCGGCCAACAGCTTTGCGCAGAAGTCCAGGGAGTCGGTGGAGTAGCGGGAGATGTCGGCGTAGACGTAGAACGCGCCGTCGGCCGGGGCCAGGCGGTCCAGCCCGATATCGGCCAGACCGTTGAGCAACAGCTCCCGGTTCACGGTGTATTCGCCGACCAGCGCGTCGGCCTCGGCCAGCGACGCCGGGTCGAACGCCGCCACCGCCGCCAGCTGCGGAAGTGTCGGAGGGCAGATAGAGAAGTTGCCGGTCAGCCGGTCGGCCGCGCGGCGCAGCGGCTCCGGCACGAGCAGCCATCCCAACCGCCAACCCGTCATGGCGAAGTACTTCGAGAAACTGTTCACCACAATGGGATTGCGGGAGGTCTCCCATGCGCAGCTGGTCGCCGGTGCCCCCGGGTACACCAGGCCGTGGTAGAGCTCGTCGCTGACCAATTGCACGTCGCGGTCATCGCACCAGTTCACGATGGCGGCCAGATCGGCGGGTGGGATGACGGTGCCCGTCGGGTTCGCCGGGCTGGCGATGATCAGCCCCTTGACCGGTGGATCCAGCGCCTCGAGCATCTGCACGGTCGGCTGGAAGCGAGTGTCCGGCCCGCACGGCACCTCGACCGGCTCGCACCCGAGGGCGGACAGGATGTTGCGGTAACAGGGGTAGCCGGGGCTCGTCACGGCGACCCGGTCGCCGACGTCGAAGCAGGACAGGAACGCCAGCAGGAAACCGCCGGTGGACCCGGTGGTGATGACCACCGCGTCGGGATCGACCGCGATGCCGTGCCGGTCCAGGTAGGACACCGCGATCGCCTCGCGCAGCTGCGGAATGCCCAGCGCCACCGTGTAACCGAGGTTGTGATGCTCCAGAGCATCGGCGGCGGCGGCCCGCACCGGCGCCGGTGCCTTCGCGCTGGGCTGGCCCGCGGACAGATTCACCAGATCACCGTGGCTGCGCTGGCGTTCGGCGGCGGCCAGCCAAACGTCCATCACATAGAACGGTGGAATTCCCGCGCGCAGCGCGACGCGGCCGGTGTTTGCGGTCATCGGTTCCAGGCTAGTCTGCGAGCATCATGACCACCCTCAAGAACCGGCCGAACGGTGCCCTGCTCGTCATCGATGTGCAGAACGACGTCGTCGCCGAGGCGGTCAGGCGCGACGAGGTGGTCGCCGCCGTCGGCCGACTGGTCGAACGCGCCCGATCCGAGAATGTCCCGGTCATATGGGTGCAGCACTCCAACGACGAGCTCCAGCGGGGCAGCGACGGCTGGCACATCGTCGAGGAGCTGACGCGAGCCGATGCCGAACCGCTGGTCGAGAAGAACCACGGTGACGCGTTCGAGGGCACCACGCTGGAGGGTGTGCTCGACAGCCTGGGCGTCGGCCGGCTCTTGGTGACGGGTGCCTCCAGCGATCAGTGCATCCGCTCCACCATCCACGGTGCATTCGCCCGCGGGTACGACGTCACGCTCGTCGGCGACGCGCACACCACCAGTGACTTGACCCAGTGGGGCGCACCACCGCCCGAACAGGTGATCGCGCACACCAACCTGTACTGGTCGTATCAGACCGCGCCGGGCAAGACCGCCGCCGTCGAGGCCGCCGACGCCGTACGGCTGGCTTAGAAGACCTCGGCTTCGAGCCGCCGCAGGTGCTCCCGCGGCGGCCCCAGCAACTGCGCGCTGCCATGGGCGCGCTTGAAATACAGCTGGATGTCGTGCTCCCAGGTGATGGCGATCCCGCCGTGCATCTGGACGGCTTCACCGACGACGGCGGTCAGCGCCTCGCTGGCGAAGACCCGCGCCAGCGACGCCGATGCCGGTGAGGGCTCGGCGATCGCGTCATAGACCACGGCGCGTGCGGTCTGGACGGCGACGTACAGATCGGCCATCCGGTGCTTGAGCGCCTGGAAACTGCCGATCGGGCGGCCGAACTGCACCCGGTCCTTGGTGTAGGCCACGGTGAGGTCCAGGGCGCGCGCCGCCGCCCCGATCTGCTCGGCGGCCAGCAGCAGCGCGGCGGTGTCGGCCAGCCCGGGATCGCTGCCCAGCGGCGTCGTCTCACCGGCGGTCACCGATGACAGCCGCCGGGTCAGGTCCATCGTGGACTTGGCGTGCGCGGTGGAGGTGTTCCAGCGGGTCAGATTCGTACCGTCCGCGGCAATCACCACATCGGCGATATCACCATTGATGACGTATTCGGGATCGAAGACCACCGTCCCGATCGAGACGCCCTCGGCCAGACCCTCCAGCGGCTCGTGGTCCTCGGCGCTCAGCAGCGCCAGCTCGGCCAGCGTGGTGCCCAGCAGCGGCGTGGGCACCAGCGCCTTGCCGAGTTCCTCCAGCACCACCGCGGCATCGGCGAGTTCGCCGCCGGCGCCACCGAGATCTTCGGGCACCACAAGTGCTGCGGCGCCGACCTGTTCGCACAGCAGCTTCCACAGCGCCTCGTCGTAGCCGCGCTCGGATTCCATCGCGCGCCGCACGGCCTCGGGGTTGGCGTGCTTGTCGACCAGAGCGGCGACGGTGGAGCGGAGCAGTTCGCGTTCTTCACTCATGGTCAGAGGGCCTCCAGCAATCGGCGGCGGTGCAGGGTGGGGTCGCCCCAGGCCGAGCGCAGCGCCTGTACCCGCAGCAGCAGCAGGGACAGGTCGTGCTCCTGGGTGAACCCGATCGCGCCGTGGGTCTGCAAGGACGATCGGGCGGCCAGCAGGGCCGCGTCGGCCGCGGCGACCTTGGCCGCGCTGACATCGCGGGCGGTATCGGCGGACCCGTCGGCCAGCGAGAGTGCCGCCCCGTACACCAGCGGGCGTGCCAGCTCGAGGGCGATGTGCACGTCGGCCAGCTTGTGTTTGATCGACTGGTAGGAGCCGATGACGCGGCCGAACTGGGTGCGCTGCTTGGCGTAGGCCACCGACTGGTCGAGCATGGCCTGCCCGGCGCCGATCAGCTGCGCCGCGGTGGCCAGCACGCCGAACTCGTAGGCGCGCGCGGTGTCGGCGGCCTGGGCGGCTCCGGAAGCGCTGACCTCAAACAGCTTTCGCGCCGGGTCCACTGAGTCGTGGGCCGCACCGGCGGTGGCGTCGCTGACCTGGCCGTCCCCGGCGAGCAGCACCAGATCGGCGAAATCGGCGTTGACGGCGTACGGCACCTGCGGGGGCAGTGCGACGGTCGCGATCGACTCGCCCGCGGCCAGGGCAGCGGTCCGCTCGTCATCGTTCAGCAGCAGCGGTGCGACGACGATCGATTCGGTGACCGGCCCGGGCACCGCCCAGTAGCCGAGACGTTCCAGCGCGACCACGGCATCGACCGGGTGCGCATCGATACCGTCGAACTTCTCGGCCACCAACAGTGCGGTGACGCCGAGTTCGGACAGCTGGTTCCAGACCTTGCGGCCGGGTGCGGTGTCACCGTCAGCCCAGGCGCGGACCGCGGCGGGGACGTTCACCGCTCCCAGGGCGGCGTCGATGCTGGACGCGAAATCGCGCTGCTGTTCGTCGATCTCGAAGTTCACTTGGGCTTCCCCCCAGAAATTTCCCGCGGCAGACCGAGTAGGCGCTCGGCGATGATATTGCGCTGGATCTCGTTGGTACCGGCATAGATCGGGCCGCCCAGGGCGAAGAGCAGGCCCTCGGTCCACTCGTCGACGATCTCGCCATCGGCGCCCTGCAGGTCCAGGGCGGTCTGGTGCAGCGCGACGTCCAGGTCGGACCAGAACACCTTGGTCACCGAGGACTCCGCCCCGAGCTCACCGCCACCGGCGAGCCGGGTGACGGTGCCGAAGGTGTGCAGCCGGTAGGCCTGAGCCTTGATCCAGGCATCGGCCACCCGGTCGGTGAACACCGGGTCCGGGTTGGATTTCCACAGTGCGACAAGCCGTTCGGCAGGTGCCAGAAAACGGGCCGGGCTGCGCAGCGACATGCCGCGCTCATTGCTCGACGTGCTCATCGCCGCGCGCCAGCCTTCGTTGACCTCACCGATGACGTCCTCGTCCGGGACGAACACGTCATCGAGGAACACCTCACCGAAACCGGTGTCGCCACCGAGTTGGGCGATGGGGCGGACGGTGATGCCGTCGGCCTTGAGGTCGAACATGAAATAGGTGAGGCCCTTGTGCCGCTGGGCCTGCGGGTCGGAGCGGAACAGCCCGAAACCGCGTTCCCCGAACGGGGCCCGCGAGCTCCAGATCTTCTGCCCGTTGAGCTTCCAGCCGCCCTCGACCCTGGTGGCTGTGGAGCGCAGCGAGGCCAGGTCACTGCCGGACTCCGGTTCCGACCAGGCCTGCGCCCAGATCTCCTCGCCACTGGCCATCTTCGGCAACACCCGGTCCAACTGTTCCTTGGTGCCATGCGCGAACAACGTCGGCGCCAGCATGGAGGTGCCGTTGGCGCTGGCCCGTCCGGGCGCGCCGGCGCGGAAGTATTCCTCCTCGAAGGCCACCCACTGCAGCAGGGTGGCGTCGCGGCCGCCGTATTCCTTGGGCCATGCGATTACCGACAGGCCGGCGTCGAAGAGCACCTTGTCCCAGCGGCGGTGCTGCTCGAAGCCCTCACGGGTGTCGTAGGACTCGGTCGGGAAGGACTCCCGGTTGGCCGCCAGGAACTCCCGGACCTCGGCCCGGAACTCCTCGGTGCCCTCGTCGAAATTCAGGTCCACCTCAGGCCTTTCCGTCGATCTCACGGAGCGTTGGTTTGACCACTTTGCCTCCTGGGTTTCGCGGCAGAACATCGAGGAACGCCACCGAACGCGGCACCTTGAAGTTCGCCAGATGCTCACGCGTATAGGCGATCACCGCCGCCTCGTCGAGTTGTGCGCCGGCCTTGACCACGACGAAGGCCTTGCCGACCTCACCGAGGCGCTGATCGGGAACCCCGATCACCGCCGCCTCGGCCACCCCGTCGAGGCGGGCCAGCACCTGCTCGATTTCGGCCGGGTACACGTTGAACCCGCCGCAGATGTACATGTCCTTCAACCGGTCGGTGATGGTGAGATTGCCCGCCGCGTCCAAGGTGCCGATATYGCCGGTGTGCAGCCAGCCGTCGGCGTCGATGGCCGCGGCGGTCGCCTCCGCGTCGTCGAGATAACCGAGCATGACGTTGGGGCCGCGTAACAGCACCTCACCCGAGTCGTCCAGGCGCAGTTCGAAATCGGCGATCGGACGACCGCAGGTGGTGGCCACCGTGGTGGCGTCGTCGTCGGCGCTGCACATGGTGCCGAAGCCGGCAGCCTCGGTCAGGCCGTAGGCGGTCAGCACGATGTCGATGTCCAGTTCGGACTGCATCCGCTCGATCAGCACCACCGGCACCACCGCGGCGCCCGTGACCGCGAACCGCAGCGAGGTCAGATCGTGGTCGCCGCGGCGCGGATGGTCCAGCAGGGTCTGGTAGATGGTGGGCGGTCCGGGCAGCACCGTGATCTGGTGTTCGGCAACGGCTTTCATTGCCTGCTCGGGATCGAAGGTGAGTAGCGGGTAGAGCGTGGCCCCGGTCTGCAGGCAGGCCAGGATGCCGGCCTTGTACCCGAAATTGTGGAAGAACGGGTTGATGCACAGGTAGCGGTCGGCGCTGGTGATCTGCCCGCACGCCGCCCAGGCCGCCGAGGCGTCCAGCGACTGCCGGTGCGCACAGCGCACGCCCTTGCTGCGCCCGGTGGTGCCGGAGGTGAACAGGATGTCGGACACGTCGTCGGGGGAGACCGCGGCGGAGCGCGCGTCGACCTCGGTCAGGTCGGTGCCGCGGGCCACGAAGGAGTCCCAGGTTCCGTCGTCCGCGTCGATCGGCACCCGCACGATGTCACGCAGCGCCGGCAAGGCGGCGCGATCGAGTTGGGTGGTGCGGTCGGCCCCGAGGAACTCGCCGGCCGCGATCAGCAGGGGCGCCTCGGTGCGCGCCAGGATGTCGGTGGCCTCGCTGGCGGTGTAGCGCGTGTTCAGCGGGACGACGATGGCGCCGGCGTAGTGGGTGGCCAACGCGGCGACCACCCAGTGCCAGGTGTTGGGGGACCAGATCGCGACCCGGTCGCCGACGGCGACGCCCAGGTCGATCATGGCCGCCGCGGCCCGTCGCACCTCGTCGCGCAACTGACCGTAGGTGAGCCGTTTATCCCCCGTGACCAGGGCATCATGCTCGGACAGCTGTACGGCAATCCGGTCCAGCACCGCTGGAACGGTCCGCGTTGCGCTCGTCATTGACGCTCCTCTAACAAAGCAAGTGCTTGGTAGGTTAGCCTACAAGGGTGATAGAGGTCGAGGACTTCCGGGCCGAGGTCCGGCAATGGCTCGCCGATAATCTGGTCGGCGAATATGCAGCGCTCAAGGGCCTCGGCGGCCCGGGGCGGGAGCACGAGGCATTCGAAGAACGGCGCGCGTGGAACCAGCATCTGGCGGCGGCCGGACTGACCTGTCTGGGCTGGCCCGAGGAGCACGGGGGTCGCGGTCTGACGGTCGCGCACCGGGTGGCGTTCTACGAGGAATACGCCAAGGCCGACGCCCCCGACAAGGTCAATCATTTCGGTGAGGAACTGCTCGGTCCGACGCTCATCGCGTACGGCACCCCGGAACAGCAGCAGCGCTTCCTGCCCAAGATTCTCGACGTCACCGAACTCTGGAGCCAGGGCTACTCCGAACCCGGCGCCGGCAGCGACCTCGCCAACGTCTCCACCTCGGCCGAACTGGTCGGCGACGAGTGGGTGATCAACGGCCAGAAGGTGTGGACCTCGCTGGCGCACTGGGCGCAGTGGTGCTTCGTGGTGGCCCGCACCGAAAAGGGCTCCAAGCGGCACGCCGGACTGTCCTACCTGCTGGTGCCGCTGGATCAGCCAGGTGTGCAGATCCGTCCGATCATCCAGCTGACCGGTGACTCCGAGTTCAACGAGGTGTTCTTCGACGATGCCCGCACCGAGGCTTCTCTGGTGGTCGGGGAACCGGGCGACGGCTGGCGGGTGGCGATGGGCACGCTGACCTTTGAGCGCGGCGTGTCCACGCTCGGTCAGCAGATCCAGTACGCGCGTGAGCATTCCAATCTGGTGGAACTGGCCAAGCGCACCGGCGCGGCCGACGATCCGCTGATCCGGGAGCGGCTCACCCGGTCCTGGACGGGTCTGAAGGCCATGCGGTCCTATTCGCTGGCGACCATGGATGTGGAGCAACCCGGCCAGGACAACGTCTCGAAACTGTTGTGGGCCAACTGGCATCGCCAGCTCGGCGAGATCGCCATGGACGTGCAGGGCACCGCCGGACTGACCCTGGACAACGACGAGTTCGACGAGTGGCAGCGACTGTTCTTGTTCTCCCGCTCGGACACCATCTACGGCGGCTCCARCGAGATCMAGCGCAACATCATCGCCGAGCGGGTGCTCGGCCTACCGAGGGAAGCCAAAGGATGACAGACCTCTCCGCAGTCCCCACCGAGATCGACGGACACGGACTTCTGAAGGACAAGGTGGTCCTGGTGACCGCCGCTGCCGGCACCGGCATCGGGTCGACCACCGCACGACGTGCCCTGCTCGAGGGTGCCGATGTGGTGGTCTCCGACTTCCACGAACGCCGGCTGAACGAGACCCGCGAGGAACTCGCCGCGCTTGGCCTGGGCCGCGTCGAATCGGTGGTCTGCGATGTCACCTCCACCGAGGCCGTCGACAATCTCATCTCCCAGACGGTGGCCGTCGCGGGACGTTTGGATGTACTGGTCAACAATGCCGGCCTCGGCGGGCAGACACCGGTGATCGACATGACCGACGACGAATGGGACCGCGTCCTGAACGTCACGCTGACCTCGGTCATGCGCGCCACCCGCGCCGCACTGCGCTACTTCCGTGACGCCCCCCACGGCGGCGTCATCGTCAACAACGCCAGCGTGCTGGGCTGGCGCGCGCAGCACTCCCAGTCGCACTACGCCGCCGCAAAGGCCGGCGTGATGGCGCTGACCCGTTGCAGTGCAATCGAAGCCGTCGAGTTCGGGGTCCGCATCAATGCGGTGTCCCCGAGCATCGCCCGGCACAAGTTCCTGGAGAAGACCTCGTCCTCGGAACTGCTGGACCGGCTCGCCGGTGACGAGGCCTTCGGCCGGGCCGCCGAGCCGTGGGAGGTGGCAGCCACCATTGCCTTCCTGGCCAGCGATTACTCCAGCTACCTCACCGGTGAAGTGATCTCGGTGTCCAGCCAGCGAGCGTAGTTTCTCCACAGAACCTTCACAAACGCTGCCCGAAAGCACCACAGCCTGGCCCTACAGTCGACGGTGTGAAGCGAATCCTGGTGGTCGACGACGAGCCGACCATTCTGGCCGCGGTGGCCGACCGGCTGCGCGCCGAGTCGTTCACGGTGGACACCGCGGTCGACGGGCCATCCGCCGTCGCCGCTGCGGCGGCCACCACTCCGGATCTGGTGGTCCTCGATGTCATGCTGCCGGGGTTCGACGGCCTGGAGGTCTGCCGCCGGATCCAGGCCGAACGGGCCGTCCCGGTACTGATGTTGACGGCCCGCACCGATGAGACCGACATGCTCATCGGCCTGGGTGTCGGCGCCGACGACTACCTGACCAAACCGTTCAGCATGCGAGAGTTGGTGGCCCGGGTGCAGGTGCTGCTGCGCCGGGTGGATCGTGCCGCCGGGCAGCAGCCGATCGCGGTCGGTCCGTACCGGATCGACCTGCAGGAGCGCCGGGTTCATGACGGAGATCAGGAGATCTACCTGACCCGAACGGAATTCGATCTGCTGGTCTTCCTGGCCGGGCGTCCCCGCGCTGCGGTCGACCGCGAGACGCTCCTCCAGCATGTGTGGGGCTGGGCGGCTGAGGTGGAGAGCCGCACGGTCGACAGTCACGTGAAAGCGCTGCGGCGCAAGCTGGGTCCGGATCTGATCCGCACCGTGCACGGGGTGGGTTACGCCCTGGAGATGCCTCGGTGACCGCTCGGGACTGGTGGGACAAGCTGCCCCGCCCATTGGATCCGCTGGCCTCCTTCAAGGTCAAGACCACCCTGCTGGTCGGTAGCGCGATCACGTTGGCGGCGTTCACCTTCTGGATCGGCGCCAGCTGGCAGTTCCGCTGGGCACTGCTGGCAGCCCTGACGACCTCGGTGCTGTTCGTGCAGTTCCTCGCACACGGGATGACTTCTCCACTGCGGCAGATGACCGCCGCGGCGCGCGCGATGGCACGCGGCGACTACAGCATCCGGGTGCGCGCCACCTCACGTGACGAGGTCGGTCAGCTCGCGGCGGCGTTCAACCAGATGGCCGCGGATCTCGGTGCCGCCGACGAATATCGGCGCGGACTGATCGGCAATGTCTCCCATGAGCTGCGCACCCCGATCACCGCTCTGCAGGCGGTCCTGGAGAACATCGTCGACGGTGTCGCCGAGCCCGACCCGGACACGTTGCGCGCGGCGCTCAAGCAGACCGAGCGGCTGGGGGAGCTGGTGACCGACCTGCTCGACCTGTCTCGCGTCGAGGGCGGCGCGATCTCCCTGCAGCTCAACAGGTTCGGCGTCGAGGAATTCCTGCGCGACGCCGTCGCGCACACCGCGGTCGAGGTCATCGTCGACCCGCCAGGCCTGACCGCGGTGGCCGACCCGGCGCGGTTGCGCCAGGTGGTGGTGAACCTGGTGGACAACGCCATCCGGCACAGTCCGCCCGGCGGGCGGGTGTCGGTATACGCCCGGGCCGTTTCGGGGCTGCAACTGGAAATTCGCGATGAGGGCCCGGGCATCCCGGCGGAGGAGCGGGAGCGGGTGTTCCAGCGGTTCACCCGCGGCGACACCTCCGATGGCGGCACCGGCCTGGGTCTTGCCATCGCCCGCTGGGCTGTCGAATTACACGGCGGCACAATCGAAGTACTGGACGCAGCCGATGGTTGCCGAATCCGGGTGACCATCCCGGACCTGGAGGAACTCTCATGACGATGATGGCCCCGGGCGCCTACCCGATGATGCCGCCACCGCCGTTGATCGGCCCGGCACTGCCCCGCCACGGTGAGCCGGGATTCTCGGTCTTCTCCCGCCGGGTCTGGCCGCTGAACCCGCTGGCGGCCGCGCCGCTGCCCTTCGTCCTGATCGCACTGGCCGTCGGGCTCGTGGGCACCGCGTTGTGGCGGCCGATGGAACACAGCATCGGGTACGTCGTGGTGGGTGCGCTGGTGTTCGGCGCCGTGTACGGGACGGCTGGGCGGCGGCCGGGCAGGTTCGAAGCGCTCGGCATCGTCATGACCCTGGCGCTGCTGGCGGTCCCGGCAGTGCTGGCCGCGCCGTGGGTGAACGCGTTGTGCATCGCGGCTGCCTGGCTGCTCGGCTGGCACACGCTGGCAGGCGGGCGCACCTGGACCGCGGTGCTCGCCGGAGCGTTCGTGGCGTGGGCGCTGCCCGCCCGTGCCATCGGCTGGGTGCAGCGCGCGGCGCCACGCCGGGTTCAGGTACCCCAGCTCGGGCGCATCGCGCTGGTCACCGCGATCACCTGCGCTCTGGTGTGGGTGTTCGGCGGGTTGTTCGCCGGAGCCGACCCGGCGTTCGACAAGCTGGTGCAGAACCTGATCCCGTCGTTCGATACCGAGGACATCGTCTCGCGCACGGTCGTGTTCTTCGTGGTGCTGGCGTTCGTAGCGGGCGGTGGATATCTGGTGCGCTTCCCGCCGAAGCTCGACGCGCTGGCACCCGGGCCGCGCAGTCCGGTGCCGCGCTGGGAATGGGCGGTGCCGCTGGCCGTGCTCGACGGGTTGTTCCTGGCCTTCGTCGCCGTGCAGGCCACGGTCCTGTTCGGTGGGCGCGCCCACGTGCTGGCCACCGAGGGGCTGACCTACGCGGAGTACGCGCGGCAGGGCTTCTGGCAGCTGCTGTGGGTGTCGGCGCTGACCGTGCTGGTGATCGGTGTGGTGATCCGGGTGGCCTCGCGAGCGACTGGAACGGACCGCCGGACGCTGCGCATCCTGGTCGGAACCCTTTGCGCCACATCGATYGTGGTGGTCGTCTCGGCGATCCACCGGATGTGGGTGTACCAGGACGCGTACGGGTTCAGCACCGAGCGGCTGATGGTCATCACCATCGAGCTGTGGCTGGGGACGGTGTTCGTGCTGATCGCCGTGGCGGGCGCGCGGATGTCCTCATCCTGGTTGCCGCGGGCGGTCCTGGTGGCCGGGGTGGTGGCCCTGCTGGGACTGGCCGCGCTGAATCCCGAACGGCTCATCGCCGACCGCAACATCGACCGGTTCGAGCGCACGGGCCAACTCGATGCGACCTATCTGTCCGGGCTGTCCTCCGATATCGATCCCGCCCTGCACCGCCTGCCCGAGTCGGTGCGCCAGTGCGTCACCGGTGAGTCGCCGGCCGGGACACCCTGGTATCTGTTCAACCTGTCCGGGTCCCGCGCGGACCGGATCTACACCTCGGCCCGTCCGGAGATCTGCGTGCCGTACTGGCCGGGTTACTGACAGCGTCGGTTTGGCGAGTTCCTCGGTGCCTCGGATACCTCTTTTTCAGCGTCCTGGTTCAGCATGGCGCCCGTGCCGTTCGCTGTCCAACAGCCACCGTCGGCTGACGAAATATGCGCCGACGTAGGCGATTGCGAAGATGCCCAGTGTGACTATCGAGGTGAGTGTCAACTGAAGTCGTTGCCCAGAAGCAATTCCTGCGCCGAGGATTGCGTCACGGTAGCCAAATATTGCGCCGGCGAGGATGACGGCTGCGGCGGCTGCAGCGGCCAGCCACGGGCTGCCCTTACCGAGACCGTATGAAGCGATTCCGAACATCAGGATGAGCATCGCGATCAGTACTCGCCACCAGGACTTTTTGGCGGTAACCGCAGCGCCATAGGGTTGTGGTGTGTTGCTGTAGAAAGAAATCTTCAAGAATGGCGTGTACGCATAGGCGATGAAAACCGCTGCTGCGCAAGCGAATGCGGAAGCTCCTAACGCTGACTTCCAGCCCTGCGGCTGCGCGACGAAGTATGCCGACACCGCCGTTACCGATGCGCCCGTCCAGTAGACGAATTGTCCCGCCTTGATGTTTCGGCGCGGTGCCAGACCCATGGCGGCTAGTCCCGCTATTGCCGATATGAAAGCTACATTCACCATCATTTACCGGCGAGCCAGTTGTAGACGGACTGTCCAGCGTCCTCGCCGTAAATGGCGCCGACCGTGCCCAGCGTTACAGCTCCGATAAATACTCCGGGCGGGCCGCCAACCGTACCGATTTCTGCGCCCACCGCTCCGAGTGCCCATGCGCCTGCCATGCCGCCGCCCGTCTTTGCGAGAACTTGGCCGACGGGTGCGCCATTCTGTATTTCGTACAACCCGACTCCAAAGTCGACAAGGTTGCCGGCAACGCCCAGCCTGCTGCCAATTGATTTGAGCGCCTCCACATCGCTCCAAGAGTATGTCGTAACTGATTMGTTCCAGTGGTTGCCAGTCGGCAACGAGTCGGCAGTGCGGCCGAATGCCTCGCTAGCTCCGGCCATAGGCTTTCCCGCGGCCGCCGCGCTGTCGATGAGTTCTTTCGGGATAACGCCATGCGACATGCCCTCCGCAGCTTTCGTCGCCCCCTCGGGCGACATTCCAGCTTGTTCGAGCTGGTCTTGCACGCGTGTTATCACCAGCGACCGAGCCTCCGCTTCGCTCTGTTGAATCATTGCCGTGGCTTGGTCTGGATGGATAGGGGGCTGGTTGAGCAGGCCTTGTTCGAGCTTCTGCTGGAGCTCCAGGCGTGTGCGGGCCTGGCTACGAATGTCTCCGCCCAGGACAGGGTCGACCGGAAGTGGGCCGGGAGCATTGGCTGTGTGGTAGTCGTCGAGACGATCACCGGCATAGCGGACCTGGTCCAGTTGGGCTGTCGGGTCGTTGATCGTTGCATAATCGCGCAGGCGCGCGGCGGCGGCCTTCTTCTCCGGCGTCAATGGTCCGGTCGAGTTGACGAGAGCTTCGTCGGCTGCCCTCTGTCCGGTGCCATATTGCTCAGCGTCAGCGTGTGCTTCTTCGGTCGAACGCGCTTCGCTTTGGCCCACATTGTCATTGACCGCGTCAGGCGTGTAGCCGTCGGCTGCCATCTCCAGGCGGGACTTGTCCAGCTGGCCGGCGTAGGCATCGCGAATCGCATTCATCTCCTCGAGTGCCCGACGCGTTCTGTCAACCGCCGCTTGCTTCAGTTCGGAGACGTCTACTTGCTGGCCGTGAGTGGCGGCGACAGCGATCTCGCGGTCGATCTGGTTGTCGATCGCTTTCAAGGCTGCCTCGAGGTTGGAGACCGAAATTGCTCCACTTCGCTGCGCTTCGGCCAGCGTGGCCGAGATGTTCTGTAAGTCGACGGCGATACGATCGAGTTGCTCACGGTTGACATGGAGTGACTCGGTGGCGCGCCGGACCTCTGCGGAGTCGTTTATAGGGTGGTCGCCACCGTCCTGGCGGTCCCACGCGGCTTGGAATCGCTGCTTGGCAGCAAGGAATTCTTCGGTTGTCTCGCTTGTACAGACACCTGCCGCGCGGAAGGCGGTCGCGAGTTCGTCGATTTCACCCGGAGATCCACTCTGCACCGTGCGGTGGAGTTGCCAGGGATCACCACCCGCGTTCGCAGTCAGTTCTTCGGCATCAAGATGTCGGAATTCGGCCGTCATTCTAGGTCAGCCGATGGCGTGGCCAGCCGAATGTAGGCCAGACTCACTGGCGTCGTCCTGATCCGAAAAGCTCTTGGCGCCAAGGTTGGCTTTCTCTGCAAGAGCGCACAGTCCTCGATGGTGTGCTTGCATCGAGGTGAGGCGTGCTTCGTGGGTCTGCCGTAATGCGCCAAGAAAATTGTCTGCGGCTTCGARGTCCCCGAACACACCCGCCGATATTGACGTCGCTGCGAGCTGATCCGCGCCACGCTTCGCGATCGCTCCTGCGCTATCGGAAAACGCTGCGCCCATTCGTAGCAGCTCGGCATCCACGATCATTTTTGCCTCCCCTGCGGTGATGCCGAGAATTCTATCGGACAGTGAATGCGCGTTAATACGCCAGTTTTTCGCTTACTTCAGACTGAACCCGTACCTCTGAAGGGATTCAAGGGGCGCTGCGTCATGGCCCTCGATGAGAAACAACCAGATGTGATCGTTGTTGTCGGTCTTCGTGGCGTGAACGGTGTTCCCTCTCTCGTCAGCAATGTCGGTTTCCAGGAGTGTGTCGTCGTCATAAACGCCGATCGCTATCGGGACGCCTGCCGGTTGTGCGAGGCAGATGCCGGACTCGCTTGCCCTGGGCAGGGGCGCCTCTGGGAGGTCTTTGATGAGAACCGGGCCGCCACAAGCCGCCACAATCCATGTCAATCCCTGAGAGGACTCGAGCGCTGGGATTGTCGATCTTGGCGAAGTAGTTGTCGGCGGCACCGCCTCGCTTTGGGTGCGAGAGCTCGGCTGGGAAGGAATCAAAAGCACGAATCCAACGGCGATGATCACGATCAGCACGAGGAGGTCCACGACGACGACGATCTTGGCTCGACGCGATAGCCGAACCCAGAGTCCAGGCGATGCGTTGCGCTCATCGTTCACAGGCCATGTCTACCGGAGGACAAATTGGCCAGGCCCCAAGAGGACTCAAAAAGAGAAAATGTTGCCTATCGCGACAGACGTCACCCCGCCACCGCTTACCTAGCAAGCGCTTGGTTGATACGCTGTGGAGATGACACAGCCGGCCAGCCGCCGTGACGAGCTCCTCACGCTCGCCGCGACGATGTTCGCCGAGCGTGGCCTCAAGTCCACCACGGTCCGCGATATCGCGGACTCGGCGGGCATTCTGTCGGGCAGCCTCTATCACCACTTCAAGTCCAAAGAGCAGATGGTCGAAGAGGTCCTCAAGGACTTCCTGGACTGGCTGTTCGAGCGCTACCAGGAGATCGTCGCCGGCGAGTCCACCCCGCTGGACCGGGTGAAGGGCCTGTTCATGGCGTCCTTCGAGGCGATCGAGCACCGTCACGCACAGGTGGTCATCTACCAGGACGAGGCCAAGCGGCTCTCCGCGCTTCCGCAGTTCGCGTTCGTCGACGACCGCAACCGCGAGCAGCGCAAGATGTGGGTGGACCTGCTGCACGAGGGCATCGCGGACGGCTCGTTCCGGCCCGACCTCGATGTCGACCTGGTCTATCGCTTCATCCGTGACACCACCTGGGTGTCGGTCCGGTGGTACCAGCCGGGCGGGCCCCTCACGGCCGAGGAAGTCGGCCGCCAATATCTGGCCATCGTGCTCGGTGGCATAACCCAAACCGATCAGAAGGAGACACCCTGATGGCTGAGGCGTACGTCATTGATGCCGTTCGTACCGCGGTCGGCAAGCGCAACGGCTCGCTGAGCGGTCTGCATCCGGTCGATCTCGGCGCCGCCGCCTGGCGTGGACTGTTCGAGCGCACCGATCTGGACCCGGGTGCGGTCGACGATGTCATCGCCGGCTGCGTGGACGCCATCGGCGGGCAGGCAGGCAACATCGCCCGGCTGTCGTGGCTGGCCGCCGGCTTCCCCGAAGAGGTTCCCGGTGTCACCGTGGACCGCCAGTGCGGCTCCAGCCAGCAGGCCATCTCCTTCGGCGCGCAGGCGATCATGTCCGGCACGGCCGATGTGATCGTGGCCGGCGGTATGCAGAACATGAGCCAGATCCCGATCAGCTCGGCGATGATCGTCGGCGAGCAGTTCGGCTTCACCTCGCCGACCAATGAGTCCAAGAGCTGGCTGCACCGCTACGGCGATCAGGAGATCTCCCAGTTCCGTGGGTCGGAGATGATCGCCGAGAAGTGGAACCTGTCCCGCGAGGACATGGAGCAGTTCGCGCTGACCAGCCACCAGCGCGCCCAGGAAGCGATCCGGGCCGGCTACTTCGAGAACGAGATCATCCCGGTGGACGGATTCACCATCGACGAGGGGCCGCGGGAGACCACGCTGGAGAAGATGGCCGGGCTCAAGACCCTGGTCGAGGGCGGACGACTGACCGCCGCGATGGCCAGCCAGATCTCCGACGGCGCCAGTGCCGTACTGCTCGCCTCCGAGGGCGCCGTCAAGACCCACGGTCTCACGCCGCGCGCCCGCATCCACCACATCAGCGCCCGTGGCGCCGACCCGGTGTACATGCTGACCGGTCCCATTCCGGCCACCCATTACGCGCTGGAGAAGACCGGCCTGTCGATCAGCGATATCGACACCGTCGAGATCAACGAGGCTTTCGCCCCGGTGGTGCAGGCCTGGCTCAAGGAGACCGGCGCCGACCCGGCAAAGGTCAACCCCAGCGGCGGCGCCATCGCCCTGGGGCATCCGCTGGGCGCGACCGGTGCAAAGCTGTTCGCCACCATGCTGAACACGTTGGAGCGCACCGGCGGTCGCTACGGGCTGCAGACCATGTGTGAGGGTGGCGGAACCGCCAACGTCACCATCATCGAGCGGCTCTGATCGCACGCCACACCCGGGCCGGCGTCATCGGCAGCTGATATACCCGCGCCCCGCACGCCCGGGCGATGGCATTCGCCAAGGCGGGGGCGACCGGGTTGTACGGTGATTCGCTCATCGACTTGGCCCCCAGCGGGCCCAGCTCGTCGTAGGTGTCGGCGAAATACACCTCCGTCACCGGAACATCCGCCAGTTGCGGCACGTGGTAGTTGCGCAGCGTCTGGGTGGTGACCGTCCCGTCGGCGCCGATCTGCATCTCCTCGAACAGTGCCGACCCGATCGCCTGCGCGACACCGCCCTCGACCTGACCGCGGCACTGCTGCGGGTTCATCACCACACCGGCGTCGGCGGCCTGAACCGACTGCAGGATCGACACCTCGCCGGTCTCCGGGTTCACCGCGACCCGGAAGGCGTGCACGTTGAAGGCCACCGAACGCGGTGTGCCGTCATGCTTTCCGCGGCCGGTGATCGGCACCGGCAGCGACCCGAAGTCCACCAACTGCTCGCCGCACTGCACCCCGTTGCGGTCCAGTCGGCACAGTGCCGGGGAGACCCCGGTCAGCTCGGCGGCGGCGGCCTCCAGTGCGTGGCGCAGCTCGCGAGCGGCGAGTTGAGTCGCCCGACCGGCGACCACCGTGCCCGCCGAACCGAAGGCGCCGGTGTCGTAACCGGTTGTAGCCGTATCCGATTGGCGGATCGCGATCCGCTCGGCGACGGTGTTGAGCTCATGGGCGGCCAGCTGGGTGTGCACCGTGGTGGTCCCGTTGCCGAACTCCGTGGTGCCCACGTCCAACAGGTAGCTGCCCTCGGCATCGACCGATACCGCCGCCTCGGCGAAATGCCCGCGCGGGGGAATCGTGGCGATCATGGCCACTGCCATTCCCTCGCCGACCCGCCATCCCGCCGGCGCCGCGACCCCGTTGCCCGCGCGCAGGGCACCCTCGGCCAGGTCGAGGCACTGGTCGAGCCCGTAGCTGCCGAAGGTCAGATCGTCGTCGAGCACATGGGAATCCACGAAACTGTCGCCAGGCACGATGACATTTCGCCGCCGGAACTCGAAGGGGTCGACGCCGAGCCGGTCGGCGAGCTGGTCCATGGCGGACTCGATGGCGAACATGACCTGGCCGAGCCCATACCCGCGGAACGCGCCCGAGGGCAGGTTGTTGGTGTAGACGGACCGGGCGTCGACGCGCTTGTTCGGGCTGCGGTACACCGCAACGGATTCACCGCAGCCATGGAACATGACCCCCGGGCTGTGGTTGCCGTAGGCCCCGGCGTCGACGAGGACGTCGATGGCCAGCGCGGTGAGCGCCCCGCCGCCGTCGGCGGCCACGGTGACATCGACGCGGAACGGGTGCCGGCAGGGCGCCACGGTGAACTGGTCGCTGCGGTGGAACTCGTAGCGCACCGGCGCTCCCAGGCGCAGCACCGCCAGGGCGACCAGGTCCTCGGTGAGCATTTCCTGCTTGCCGCCGAACCCGCCGCCCAGCCGTTTGGTGAACACCTGTACCTCGTCGGCATCGAGACCGAAGATGTGGCACAACTCGTTTCGGACCAGGAAGGGCACCTGCGTGCTGGTGCGGATCACCAGCTTGCCGGAGTCGTCGCGCCATCCGGTGCAGCCGTGCGTCTCGAGGTGGACGTGCTGTACCCGCTGGGTCTGCCAGCGTCCGCGCACCACGGCTCCGCCGGAGGCCTCGGCGGCAGCGATCCCGGCCGCGACATCGCCCACCTCGCCGTGCAGTTCGGCCACCAGATTGCGGTGCGGATCGGCGATGCGCGAGCCGGACCGCTTGTCGGCGTGCAGCAGCGGCGCACCCGTGCGGCCCGCGGCGTCGGGATCGAACACCGCGGGCAGTTCCTCGTAGTCGACAAGAATTGCCCGGCAGGCATTTTCGGCGATGTCGTAGCGTTCGGCCACCACCGCCGCGACGCGCTGGCCGACGAACCGCACGGTGTCGTCCAGGATGGCGGTGTCATCGGGGTCGTCGTCGCGCAGCTCGTGACGGGCCGTGGAGAACAGCACCGGCGGGCTGTCCCGGTGGGTCAGGACCAGCCGCACCCCCGGCATGGCCTCGGCCGCCGAGGTGTCGATCGACCGGATGCGTGCGTGGGCCAGCGGGCTCGCCAGCACGGCCAGGTGCAGCAGCCCCACGGGCGCGTCGTCCATGGTGTATTCCTCGGTGCCGGTGACCACGCGCACGCCCGCCGGGGCGCCGATGGACCGGCCCGCATCGTGGACATCGGACTTGTCGATGTTGACCACCCCGGACAGCGCGTCGGTGATCGCCCGGTAGCCGGTACATCGGCACAGGTTGCCCTTGAGCTGTTCGGGCAGATCCGACATCTGCTCCGGGGTCAATGTGGTTGCGGTGGTGACCATCCCGGCGGTGCAGAAGCCGCACTGGAATCCGGCGGCCTCCACGAAGCGGCGTTGCACGGGGTGCAGGTCGTCGGGAGTGCCCAGGCCGGCCACCGTCGTCACCGTCCGTCCCCCGGCCCGGAAGGCCGGAAACACGCAGGAATGCACCGCGGCGCCGTCGACGAGTACCGAGCACGCCCCGCAGTCGCCGGCGTCGCAGCCCTTCTTGACCTCGAAGTGACCGTGTTCGCGAAGGAAGGTGCGCAGACACTGGCCGGGACGCGGGTCCGCGTCACAGTCGGAGCCGTTCACCGAGAGCTTCATGCCAGCTCGGCCCGGATCTGCTCGGCGAGTGTCAGCGTCACCGCCCGGCGCCAGTCCGGGTCGCCGTGCGCATCGCGGGTCAGATCCTGATCGGGGATCCCGGCCAACACGGCCCGCAGATCCTCGGACGAAGGCGCGGCCGGGAATCCGAACACGTAGGGCCGCACCGTGGCCGCCGTCACCGACAGCACGAACCGGCCGTCCTCGTCACGGCGACCGATGATCACCACACCGGACCGGCCGAGCGGGGACGGGGCAAGCTTGCGGAACGCGGTCCGGGCCCGCAGTGCGACCACCGGGATATGCACGGCGCGAAGGACGTCACCGGTCTCCAGCACATTGGTGGCTTCGCCGGTGACGAACTCGGTGACCGGCAGTGTGTACTCGGTGCCGTCGGCCCGCCAGACGGTCACCTCGGCGTCCAGTGCCGTACACAGCGAGATCATCGCACCGGCCGGGAACGATAGGCAGATGTTGCCGCCGACGGTCGCGGTGCGCCAGATCTTGAACGACGCGAGCAGTGCGGTGCAACACTGCCGGAACAACGGCGCGGCCGCCCATTCCGGGGGCAACGTCGTTGACAGCGAAGCGACTTCGTCGAGGGTGCAGGTCGCCGCGAGTTCCAGCCCGGCCGGAGTCAGGGTGACCGACGGCCAACCCAGCCCGGTGATGTCGACGAGCCGGGTCACCGTCGGCTGAGGTTCGGAGAACAGCCAGGTGCCGCCGGCGAGCACGGCGTCTGCGGGTCCGAGCGGCCACACCTCGTCGCGGCGGGTGGGGATGTGCACCGCCTCGACGGTGTTGAGGTCCATCTATCGACCGTAGTCGCCGATCCGGGCGCGTGCAGGCCGAAGCCGCCGAACTGCACGGCTGCGCAGACGCTGTGACAATTGGGGGTATGCGTGTGTATCGCGGTCACCTGATCCACATCGGCGGTGCGCCCGGACTCGATGGTGCGCGCGATCATCTGGTGAGCGTCCCGGACGGTGCGCTGGCCGTCGATGACGCCGGGACGATCGGCTACAGCGGTGCGTTCCGGGGGCTGCCCGAGATGACCGCTGAGGTCGTGGACTGCCGCCCGGGCTTTCTGCTGCCCGGTTTCATCGACACTCACATCCACTTCCCGCAGACCCACTGTGTGGACTCCTACGGTGGCGGGCAATTGCTGGACTGGTTGCAGCGCTGCGTTTTTCCGGCGGAAGCGATGCTGGCCGACGCCGGGTACGCCCGCGGCGTGGCCCGGGACTTCTGCAGCCGGCGCGTCGCCGTCGGAACCACCACGGCACTGGTGTTCGGGTCGGCCTTCCCGGAAGCCCAGGACGCCTTGTTCGAGGAATCGATCGCCGCGGGGCTGCGCACGATCTCCGGGCGCGGGATCCAGACGGTGGGCCCGCAGGCCGCCGAACCGCTGCTGACCGGCGACGATCAGGCAATCGAACTCACCCGCAACGAGATCGAGCGGTGGCACCACCGCGCCGACGAGCTCACCCACGTCGCGGTGGTGCCCCGCTTCGCGCTGTCGGTCACCGAGCAGACACTGCACGCGCTGGGCGAACTCTACGAAGATGTCCGGACCGACGGTGTCTACTTCCACACCCATCTGTCGGAGAACATCGGCGAGATCGACGCGGTGCGAGCCGGTTACGGTGTGCAGCACTATCTGGACACCTACGACGGACGCAGCGCGGGCGGTGGGGTATCGCTGCTGGGCCGGCGCAGTGTGTTCGCGCACGCGGTGCACTGCACGGACCATGAACTGGGCCGATTGGCCGAGACCGGCAGCTCGATCGCGCACTGCCCGACCTCACAGCTGTTCCTCGGATCGGGCACCATGCCGTGGCGGCGCACCACCGCCAGTGGGGTCACGGTGGCGTTGGGTACCGATGTGTCCGCCGGTGACGAATGGCTGATCCCCCGGGTGCTCAACGACTGCTTCAAGGTGCACATCAGCGAGCCTGGGGCACAGGCGCTCTCGATCCCGCCCGCCGACCTGCTGTTCACTGCGACCCTGGCCGGGGCGCGGGCACTGGATCTGGAGGATCGGGTAGGCAACCTGGACGCCGGTAAGGAAGCCGATTTCGTGGTGATCGATCCGCAACGACAGGCGCTGCTGCCCGAGCTGCTGGCGCGGATCGATCCCGAGGACGCCGACCGCCTGCTGTTCACCCTGCTGATGAGCATGCGTGAGGACGCCATCGACGGTGTCTACGTACGGGGCCGCCGGGTCACAGCGCCGGCGTGAGCGGCCCGCCGAGAATGTTGCCGACGATCCCGCGGATGACGTTGGTGCCGTCCTCTTTTCGCAGCTCGTCGTACCACTGCGCGGTGACCTGCGGATCCTTGGCGTGGGTGACGTCACAGCGTTTGCGGGCCCGCAGCACCAGTTCGCCGGCCCGTTCGGTGCGGGCGGCCTGATACGCGGCCAGCGCGGCGTGCACATCGCCCGCGTGATCCTTGAACGCCCACTGCAGTTCGATCGCGTCCTCCATGGCCGAGCAGCCACCCTGCCCGATATCGGGTGTGGTGTTGTGCGCCGCGTCGCCGAGCACGGCGACCCGGCCCTTGACCCAGGTGTGGAAGGGATCCAGATCCAGGATCTCCACCCGGTTGGTGGTCTGCGGGTCCAGCTTGTCGATGAGGGTCTGCACCCCGGGAGCCCAGTCCGCGAAGTGACCGCGCAACACCTCCCGGGCGGTCCCTCTCTCGTAGGGGGTCCCCTCGGGTTCGACGACGTCGAAGAAGAAGTAGAAGCGCCCGCCGGCGACCGGCATCACCGAGACACGTTTGCCCTCACCGACATACGTCGTCCATTCGGTGGCAGGCCCGATCCTGTCATCGGTGTCGACCAGCCCGTTGTAGTTGACGTAGCCCGCGTAACGGCGGGTCACCGGCCCGCCGAGCACATACTCGCGGGTGATCGAACTGGCGCCGTCGGCGCCGATGATCACGTCGGCGGTCACGGTGGTGCCGTCGGCGAAAGTTGCCGTCGCGGATTCGGGACCGTCGGTGACGCTGATCATCTTCATGCCGAAGTTGATGTCATCCATGCCGTAGGCCTGCATCAGCATCGACTGCAGTTCGGCGCGCGCGATGGGGTACGGGCGCTGCCCCACCTCGTCGATCAGCGGCTGCATGGAGAACCGGCACATGGTCTCGCCGGTGTGCGCGTCGACATAACTCATGGTCTCGACGATGCCGCCCAGCTGCGCCGTCTCCTCCTGCAGGCCAAGGTAATTGAGGCATTTGACGCCGTTGGACCACACCGAGATGGCGGCGCCGACCGGCTTGTTCTCGGTGACCCGCTCGTAGACCGCGGTCTCGATGCCGATCTGGCGCAGGGCGATGGCGGCACTCATCCCGCCCATGCCTGCCCCGATGATCACGACCTTCACGTTCAGCTCCCTCGGTAGGTGGAGTAGGAGTACGGGGACAGCAACAGTGGCACGTGGTAGTGACCCGTCAGATCGGTGATCTCGAAGGCGATCACGACCTCCGGGTAGAAACCGTTGATGCCCTCGGCGGCGAAGTAGGCGCCGGTGTCGAAATGCAGCCGGTACACGCCGGCGGCCAGATCCTCGCCGAGCCCGGCGATGCGGCCGTCGGCATCGGTGAGGCCGTCGGCGACCGCGGTGCCCGCGGCGGTGAGGGTGACCACGACACCGACGGCGGGCCTGCCGGTGGTGGCGTCGAGGACATGCGTGGAAAGGGTCATGCTGCCTATCATGTCGGTTCGCTCAGCAGGCGCTCCAGGCGCAGCCTGTTGATCTTGGCCAGTTCGTTGCGCATCACCCGGCGCTCGGTCTCCGGGTCGTTGTCGAGGCGGTCGGTCAGGATGGCCAGCAGTTCGTCGGCGGAACGTCCGCTGGCGCACACCAGGTAGACGTAGCCGAACCTGTCCTCGTACTCCCGGTTCTTCGCGGCCAGTGCGGCTTTCACCGCATCGCCGGCGTCGGCGACCCGGGCCTGCTCGCGAGCCGACGACGGACTGTGCGCCGCCGAGACCGAAGCCCCGATACGGGGGTGGCCGTCCAGGGCGGCGTCGATCTCGGCATCGGGTAGCTCGGCGAGCACCCGGTCGGCCCGGTCGTAGAGCGCCTCGGCGTCCCGGAACGGTGAACCCGCCACCACCCGTCGCGCCCAGATCGTCGAGGAGCACACCTCGAACAGCAGGTGCATTCGTTGCCGGTCGGACAGCGCGTTGAAATCCTCCAGTCCGATCGCTTTCACGAGAGTTCGTTGAGCCTGCCGAACCGCGCCGCGGCAATGGGATTGGCGTCGGCGACCAGATCGGTGAAGCGGTAGTTTGCGATCTTGGCCACCTCGATCAGCGCGTAGGCCTTCTCGGTCGCCGCGGAGTTGTCGATCCGCGACCAACCGTTGCGCAGCACCCTATCGAAGCGTTCGGTCTCCCGTGCGCAGATGATCAGCGGGAAACCGAAGTGTTCGCGATAGGCGGCGGCCAGTCCGACCACGTCCTGGTGGTCGTCCTCGTCGAGATTGCTCAGCGCCACATGGTCGACCGCCAGCACCTGACCGGTCTCGTCCTCGGCACCCAGATCGTGGAAGGCGTTGAGCAGTTCCTCCTGCTGCTCGGTGGTGCCGGTCAGCACTGCGTCCTGGAAGGCCTCCCGCAGCGCGGTGGTGTCGGTGAACGGCCGCTGCTCGTAGGCGCGTTCGGCGGCCCACGTGACGTCCTGCACGACGTGCCCGAAGACCTCGGCGAAACGATCCTTCGTCATCGTGTTGACCTCGTCGAGGGAGATCGAGCCGCCGCCGGCGACCCGGGGCCCCTTCTTGCCGATGTGGAAGAAGACGATGTTGAGCACGATCGCGGTGATGGCGCCGGTGCTGATACCGCTGCCGAACAGGATGTCCAGTCCCGCGGGCAGTGCCGAGGAGATGCCCGGGTATGACGTCACCAGCAGGGCCAGCGCCAGGCTGGTGGTCACGATGATGACGTTGCGGTGGTCGGTGAAGTCGACCTTGCCCAGCGTCTGGATACCGACGACGGCGACGGTGGCGAACAGCACCAGCGCCGCGCCGCCGAGCACCGGGTTAGGGATGGACGCCACGATGGCGGCCACCTTGGGCAGGAAGCCCAGCACGATCATGATGACGCCGGCCGCGGCGACCACCCAGCGGCTCTTCACCCCGGTGAGCCGCACCAGGCCGACGTTCTCGGAGAACGCGGTGTAAGGGAACGAGTTGAAGATGCCGCCGATGGTGGTGGCGACACCGTCGGCGCGCAGCACGTTGCCGATATCGGAGGGGCGGACCCGCTTGCCGACGATCTCGCCGGTGGCCAGGGTGCTGCCGGTCGACTCCACCGCGATGATCATCATCACGATGATCATCGTGATGATCGCGACGACGTCGAACTTGGGCATGCCGAACACGAACGGCGGTGTGAAGCCGAACAGCGAGGCCGCGCCGACCCGGTCGAAGTTCATGTCGCCCAATGCGAACGCCACCGCGCAGCCCACGATCAGACCCAGCAACACGGCGATGGTGGACATGAACCCGCGGAAGATCCGCTGGATTGCGACGATCACGGCGATGGTGCCCAGCGCGTAGAGCACCCAGCGCAGGTTGGTGGGATCGGGTTCGTGGGTGGCCGGGTTGGTGACCGCGTCCAGCGCGCCGATGGGCACCAGACACAGGCCGATGATGGTGATCAGCGTGCCGGTCACCACGGGCGGGAAGAATTTGAGCAGCCGGACGAAGACGGGTGCGATCAGGAAGGTGAAGACACCGGCGACGATCACCGCGCCGTACACGTAGAGCAGGCTCGCCGTCCCGCCACCGTGCGCCAGCCCGATCGCGATGATGGGGGCGACGCCCGCGAACGTCACGCCCTGCAGCAGCGGTAGCCGCACCCCGACGTTCTTGAACCCGACCGCTTGGATGATCGAGGCGACACCGCAGGTGAACAGGTCGGCGGTGATGAGCATGACGAGCTCTTCGCCGGACAGCCCCAGAGCGTTGGCGATCAGGATCGGCACCAGCACCGCACCCGCGTAGAACGCGACGACGTGCTGGAAGCCGTAGGCGGCCAGCTTCGGAAGGGGAAGCACCTCGTCAACGGGGTGCACGCGCTTGCGCTGGCTCTTGGTGGGTGCCGACATGGGAACAGGATCGGGCAGCTTCGCTGTTTTCCGGTGTCCTGCACGTTTCGGGGATGTTGCCGCTGGAGCCACAAGTCATCGATGCCATCGATGGGAGTGATCAAAAGTCATCGTTGGACGGGATCGACGGTCGCTGTTGTGATGGACACATGAAGAAATCACTGACGCGTCTCGCCGCTGTGGCCGCCCTCGCCGTGGTCACCGGCACGGCCTGCGCCCTGGAAGTCGGCGTCGCCCGGGCCGACAACGAACCGACGGCGGGAGTCACCCGTACCGAGTTGCAGCGATTGCCCGCGCCGGACCCGGCATTCGAGATCGTGCAGACCCGCACCGAGATCCCGGTGGGTACCCGGTCCGGCCGGCACTCGCACCCGGGCCCGGAGGTGGGCTACATCGTGGCCGGCGACATCGAGTTCCGGTTCGACGACAGGCCCACGCAGTACGTGCACACCGGGGATCCGTTCCTCATCCCGGCCGGCGTGATCCACGATGCGGTCAACGTGGGGCAGGTACGCACACTGATGCTGTCCACCTACGTCATCCCGGTCGGTCAGCCGTTGGTCGACATGCACTGAGCCCGTCAGTGGTCGTGCAGGATCACCCCGCGGATATTGCGTCCGTCGCGCATGTCCTGGTACCCCTCGTTGACCTCGGCGAGCTTGTACTCGTGGGTGACGGTCTCGTCGAGCAGCAGCTTGCCCTCCCGGTACAGCGACAGCAGCCGGGGGATGTCCGCGCGCGGGTTGGCCTCGCCGTAGAGGCTGCCCAGCAACCGCTTCTGGAACAGCGTGAACATCATCAGCCCGAGGGTGGGGGAGTTGTCGGCCATCGTGGACAGGGCGGTCATGACGACCGCACCGCCCTTGCGGATGATGTTGGCGGCGTCCTCGAGCATCGCACCCTCCAGCAGGCCGACGGTGAGGATGGCCGAATCCGCCATCACCCCGCGGGTCAGCTCGGCGACCAGAGCGGTTGCTTCGGGCAGTGAGGTGGCGAAGTGGGTGGCTCCGAATCGGAAAGCCAAGTCCCGCTTGGCTTCCACCGGCTCGATGACGATGATCTTCTCGGCGCCGGCCAGTCGGGCGCCCTGTACCGCGCCGCTGCCGATCCCGCCGAGCCCGATGACGACGACGGTGTCTCCGGGTGCGACGTCGGCGGTGTTGACCGCCGAACCCCAGCCGGTGGTGACACCGCAGCCCAGCAGGCAGGCCCGTGACAGCGGAATGTCGTCATCGATCTTGACGATGGACGCCTCGGGCACGGTGCCGTATTGGGAGAAGGTGCCGACCAGGGCCATCACGCCGATGTTCTGGTCCCGTGCGCGGCGCCGGTAGGTGCCGTCGAGCTGGGTGCCCGCCATGATCATCGCACCGAGGTCGCAGAGGTTCTGGTGGCCCGTCGAGCAGAACCGGCAACGTCCGCAGGCCGGCAGGAACGAGGCGACGACGTGATCGCCGGGTGCGAGCCCGACGACGCCGGCCCCGACCTCGCGCACGATCCCGGCACCCTCGTGGCCCCCGATCAGCGGCAGCGGGGCGGGCAGGTCACCGGTGCGGATGTGTTCGTCGGAGTGGCACAGTCCGGTGGCCTCCCAGGACACCAGCACCTCGCCGTCGCCGGGCGGATCGAGATCGATCTCCTCCACGGTCCAGTCGCCGCCGTACTCCCACAGAATCGCCGCGTTGGTCTTCATCCGGCCGAGTGTAGGAACCGCACAGGTCTACCGTGGCCGAATCGCCACGATCACCAGCGGCCCCGGATGCGGTCGCGAAGGTTGCGCCCGTCGGGGTCGTAGATCATCCGGTAGGCGGGGCTCGCCCAGAGCCGGGTGAACCTGCTGGGTCGCTCCGGTTGATGGGGGCGCAGCCTGCCCGGTGGGCGCGGGCCGCTGCGCCCGGAGGCGTGCCAGGCCTCCAGCGCGTCTGCGGCGGCGGTGATTTCGGCGATCGCGGTGCGCGGGTCGGCGAGTCCGCGGTCCTCGCTGCCGTCCTCGGCGCGATCGAGGTGTTCGCGCAGCAGGCGTAGCCGTAGGTCGCGCGCGAAGTCGCCGCGTGTGTCCAGGACCGCGCAGGACAGCTCGCTGTCGTGGGTCCAGGACCGCCGGTTGAAGTTGTCGCTGCCGACGCTGGCCCAGACGTCGTCCACCGTGCAGACCTTTGCGTGCACGTACACCGGTGTCCCGGCATGATTTTCGAGGTCGAACACGTGCACCCGGTCCGGGCTGACCCGGCTGCACGCCTGGACGGCTTCATGGCGGCCGATCTGATTCGGCGGCAGCGCGAACCGTCCGTCGACATCGGGGTATCGGGGCACCACCGCCACCAGATGCAGTTCCGGGTTGTCCTGCAGGGCGCGCGCCAGCAGCTTCGCCACCCGCTTCGACCACAGGTACTGGTCCTCCAGGTAGATCAGTTGGCGGGCCCGGCCCAGCGCCTTACTGTAACCCCTGGCGATGCTGCGTTCCCCCAGCGGCGCGAAGTCGTACTCGAAATGCGCGTCGGGATAGGTGCGCAACACCTGCACCGCGTGCGGTCCGCACGGGGGCGGATCGGGCGGCTGCTCGGGCAGCTTGCCGGCTTCCAGGTCGGCGCCGCGCAGTTTGTCGCGCAGGTAGGCGATCGGCGACAACATGTCCAGCTGCGCGGGATCGTTCCACCGTTCCCGGAACGAGGTGTCCAGCGCGCCGACGACAGGGCCCTGCAACCGCAATTGCACGTCGTGCCAGGGTGGGTGTTCGCCGTAGTGCTCCGCCATCTGCACGGCTTGGCGGTCGCCACGATGGGAGGCGTCGTCGCGGCGGGAATGGCACAGGTCGATACCGCCGGCGAACGCGACATCGCGTTCCGGTGCGCCGGGGTGCCGGATCACCACCAGCTTCTGATGATGGGACCCGCCGAAGCGGACGCGTTGGTCGAGCAGCACCTCGCCGCCCGCCTTCTCGACCGCGTCGCCGAGGTGCTGGTTCTCTTCCTCGCTGTAGGACAGCGCGTCCATGTGCGACCGCCACATGAGTCCCTTGACCACCACGCCGCGCTCGGCGGCGCGGCAGAACAGCTCGCCGACCGTCGGGCCCTCGTCGCGCAGCAACTGGTCGGGGTCACCGCGCCAATCGGTGAAGAACACGTAGTCACCGGCGCGCAGCGCCTCGACCTCCCTGACCAGGTGGTCGAAATAGGTGGACCCGTGGATCAGCGGTTCGGCCAGGTTGTCCGTGCACCAGTTGGGCAGCTGCGAATGCGGATTGCCGCGTTCGTGCTCCGTGAGGAACCATCGGGCAAGATCGGGCATTGTCGGCGGGTACCCGATAAGCGGGCCTGCCGAACAATGTCAGTCGGTGATGAAGCCCGATGCCTTGGTCAACTGCTCGATCGCCTCGGCGACGATCTGTGGCACCAACTCCGCGCAGGACGGCAGGTCGTCCAGGATGCCGGCGACCTGTCCGGAGGCCAGCACGCCGGCGTCGGTGTTGCCCTCGACCAGGCCGGCCTTGAGCAGCATCGGGGTGTTGGCCGCCATCACGACCTGCGACCAGGTCAGGTCCTTGCCGTGCCGCATGGCCAGGCCGTCGGTGACCATGGACTTCCAGGTCATCCCGGACAGCTTCTTGAACTTCTGGGCATTGCCGATCGCCGCCGCGAAACCGCGTACCGGTGAACCGCTCTCCAGCTTCTCCACCAGCCCGGTGCGCAGCACCCGGTGTGGCATGCCGTCGACGCGGGTGGAGACGACGGTGCCGTCCAGTGCCGCGTCCAGATAGCGCCGCTTGACGGCGTCCGGGACGGTCGAGTCCGAGGTCAGCAGGAACCGGGTGCCCATCGCGACCCCGGCCGCCCCGTAGGACAGCGCGGCGGCCAGGCCGCGGCCGTCGAAGAAACCACCCGCGGCGATGACCGGCATACCGGTGTCGGCGACAGCGTCGAGCACCGACGGCAGCAGCAGCGTGGTGGCGATCGGGCCGGTGTGGCCGCCGCCCTCACCGCCCTGCACGATCACCGCGTCCGCGCCCCAGCCGGCGACCTTCTTGGCGTGCTTGGCCAGACCGACCGACGGAATCACCACTACGCCTGCCTCTTTGAGCCTGGCGATGAGGTCGGGCTTGGGTGCTAAAGCGAAGGAGGCAACTTTGACTCCTTCGCGGATCAGGAGGTCGACGCGGTCGTTCGCATCGCCGGCGTCGGCACGGATATTGATGCCGAACGGTTTGTCGGTGGCCGCCTTGACCTTGGCGACGGCGGTGGTGAGTTCTTCCAGCGTCATCGTCGCCGAGGCCAGGATGCCCAGGCCGCCCGCGTTGGAGGTGGCCGCGACCAGTCGGGCGCCGGCCACCCAGCCCATACCGGTCTGCACGACCGGGTGCTCGATGCCGACCAGTTCGGTCAGCGGGGTCTTGAGTGTGGTCATGGTTAGACCTTGACTTCCTTGTCGCGCAGTGACTTCGGGTCGATGACCTGGCGCAGCAGCTCCTGCTCCTCACCGGTGGGAACCCGGGTGGTGGCGGCCTCGGACAGGCCGTGCACCTCGAAGGAGGTGTTCTCGGCGACCTGATCGGCCTCGACACCGGGGTGCAGCGAGACGGCGCGGAACTGGTGGTCGGGGCCGTTGAAATCGAAGACGCCCAGGTTGGTCACCACTCGGAAGATGTTGGCGAAGCGGAACGCGGGATTGTCCGGATCGACCTTGTCCCAGCCGATCCCGGACACGATGTCGACGGAGTCGGTGAACACCCGCTTGGAGTGGTTACCCACGAAGTAGCTGGTGGCGTGGTTGATGCTGTTGCCGGGCGCCCCGCGCACACCGAACATCTGCCGGGTGGGGTGCTGGATGGGCCCGAACGCGGAGAGGTTCTGGTTGCCGAAGCGGTCGATCTGGTTGGCGCCCATCACGACATGACGCTTTCCCCAGGACAGGGTCTCGAAAACCCGGTTGAACGGCATCCAGCCCTCGATGGCCGCCGGTGCCCCGATGGCCGGGGTGTCGGCGATGATGCGGGCCTCACCGTCGGTCAGCACGATGTCGGGGGAGAAGGTCAATCGAGCCAGACGGGCCCCGATCTGGACGATGGTGGTCATCGGGGAGACCATGATTTCGCCTGCGTCACGGAACAATTCGGCGCACGCGACGGCGCACACCTCGGCACGGGTCACCGACATCACTTGGCTCCTTCCTTCTGCGCTTCGGCGAACTTGCGCACCGCGGCCTGGTAGTCGGCCTCGCTGCCGGACAGATACGTCTTCACGAACTCGGCCCAGGTCTCATCGGATCCCGCCGCCTCGGCGTAGTGCCGCTGGAACTTCTCATCGCGCTTGTAGTCGGGTTCGTTGGTGGTGAAATGCGCACCGTTGGGCGCCTCCACGACGGTGTCGACCATCATCCGGTTGATCAGCAGCTGCTGCGGCACCACCGAACTCACCAACTCCTCGGTGGACACCACCTTCTCCACGGAAAGGAAGCGCTGCTGCGCCGACATCAGGAACAGGTCGTCGAAGTACGGGTCGATCCCGGTGTAGGCCGCATTGCCGCGGGCATCGCCGAGGTTCAGGTGCACGAACGCGGCGTCCAGGTTCAGCGCAGGCATGGCGATCAATTCGTCGTCCCCATAGGGCGATTTCACGGTCTTGAGCTCATCGCCCCAGAACGTCCGCACATCGCTGCCCAGTCCGGCGCGGATCGGCAGGAACGGCAGCCGTTGCGCGGCGGCCTGCAGCCCGCAGCGCAGCATGCCTTCGTCCATCTCGCGGGCCTCGATGGCGCCGCTGGTGCGCGCCTTGGCGAACCACGGATCGTAGAACGGCGGCGAGTCCAGGGAGACGAAGCCGTAATAGACACGCTTGACCTTGTCGGCCGAGCACAGCAGGCCCAGATCGGGACCGCCGTAGGTGACCACGGTCAGGTCCTTGACGTCGGTGCGCAGCAGCGCGCGGATGAAGGCCATCGGCTTGCGCCGCGAGCCCCAGCCGCCGATGCCGATGGTCATGCCGCTCTCGATGGACGAGACGGCCTCGTCCAGAGTTGTTCTCTTGTCTTGCATTATTTCCCTGCTCGCTTCGCTCGTGCCCGCCGAATCATTGTTACTTTGTTCCCTTGTCGGTTCCTGCGAACGCGTCGCGGTGCTCGTCGGACACCCCGGCCAGGTTCAGCTCGAACGTAAACCCTTGCTCCATCCGGTATCTCGCGGTGACCGGCTGCACGTCGATGAAGTTCAGCGCTTCCTTGGCCGCACGGATCACCCGGGTGTCCTTGCTGGCGATATCACGGGCCACCCGCAGTGCGGACTCGTCGAGATCGGCGCGCGGCACCACCTCGTGCACGGACCCGAAGTGCTGCAGGGTGTTCGCGTCCACGGTGGCGGCGGTGAAGAACAGTCGGCGCATCAGATGCTGGGGCACCAGCCGCGACAGGTGGGTGGCCGCGCCCAGGGCGCCGCGTTCGACCTCCGGGAGGCCGAACGTGGCGTCATCGGAGGCGACGATGACATCGGCGTTGCCGACCAGGCCGATACCGCCGCCGACGCAGAAGCCGTTCACGGCCGCGACCACGGGAACCTCGCATTCGTACACCGCTTTGAACGCGTGGTAGCAGCCACGGTTGGCGTCGATGAGCGCGGTGAAGCCCTCGGTGTTCTGCATCTCCTTGATGTCCACGCCGGCGTTGAAGCCGCGGCCCTCGGCACGCAGGATCACCACGTGGGTGCTGCGGTCGCGGCCCGCGGCGGTGATGGCATCGCCGAGTTCGAACCAGCCGCGGGACGGGATGGCATTCACGGGTGGGTAGTTCACGGTCACCGAGACGATGCCCGGTTCGACTGTGCTGGTGGTGATCGTCATGAATCACTTCCTTGAGGGGGTCGCTACCTAAGCAAGCACTTGCTTGGTACGCTAGCACAGTGACCGATGCGGCTGGAATCAATCTGCAACTGGATGGCCGGGTGGTCCTGGTGACCGGCGGAGTGCGCGGCGTCGGAGCCGGTATCAGCGCTGTCTTCGCTGCTCAGGGCGCCACCGTGGTGACCTGTGCGCGCCGCCCGGTAGAAGGTTCGCCGTACGAATTCCACTCCTGCGACATCCGCGACGACGCGTCGGTGCAGGCCCTCATCGGCGCGATCGTCGAGCAGCACGGGCGCCTGGATGTGGTCGTCAACAACGCCGGCGGCTCGCCCTACGTGCTGGCCGCGGATGCGTCGGCCAAGTTCAGCACCAAGATCATCGAACTCAACTTGATCGGTGCACTGTCGGTCTCGACGCACGCCAATGCGGTCATGCAGAACCAGGACTCCGGCGGCTCCATCGTCAACATCTCCAGCGTGAGCGGGCACCGGCCGACACCGGGTACCGCCGCCTACGGCGCCGCCAAGGCCGGCATCGACAACCTCACCTCGACGCTGGCCGTGGAATGGGCGCCCAAGGTCCGGGTCAACTCGGTGGTCGTCGGCATGGTCGAGACCGAACAGGCCGAGCTGTTCTACGGCGATGCGGACTCGATCGCGGCCATCTCCAGGAACGTGCCGCTGGGCCGGCTGGCCAAACCCGCCGATATCGGCTGGGCCACAGCATTTCTGGCATCCGAAGCGGCTTCCTATATCAGCGGTGCGTCGCTGCAGGTGCACGGCGGCGGAGAACCGCCGCACTATCTGTCGACCACCACTGCGGATATCAAATAACACCGACGTTCAGTAACTAGAGGGAGATCAGCAATGGGTTTGCTCGACGGCCGGGTAGTCATCGTGACCGGCGCCGGTGGCGGTATCGGGCGTGAGCATGCGCTCGCCTTCGCCGCTGAGGGCGCACGCGTGGTGGTCAACGACATCGGTGTCGGACTGGACGGTTCACCGGCCGGCGGCGGCAGCGCCGCGCAGACCGTCGTCGACGAGATCGTCGCTGCCGGTGGGGAAGCCGTCACCAGCGGTGCCAACGTCGCGGACTGGAGTCAGGCCGAGGGGCTCATCCAGACCGCCATCGATTCCTTCGGTGGCCTCGACGTTCTGGTCAACAACGCGGGCATCGTCCGGGACCGGATGTTCGTCAACGCCACCGAAGACGAATTCGACGCCGTCACCGCCGTGCATCTCAAGGGGCATTTCGCCACCATGAAGCACGCCGGTGCCTACTGGCGCGCACAATCCAAGGCCGGCAACACTGTCGACGCCCGCATCATCAACACCAGCTCGGGCGCCGGACTGCAGGGCAGCGTCGGCCAGGCAACCTACAGCGCCTCCAAGGCCGGCATTGCCGCGCTGACGCTGGTGGCCGCCGCTGAGATGGGCCGCATCGGCGTCACCGTGAACGCCATCGCCCCGTCGGCCCGCACCCGGATGACCGAGACGGTGTTCGCCGAGATGATGTCGACGCAGGACTCCGACTTCGATGCGATGGCGCCGGAGAACATTTCCCCGCTCGTCGTCTGGCTGGGCAGCGTCGAGTCCCGCGACGTCACCGGCCGCATCTTCGAGATCGAGGGCGGCATCATCCGGGTGGCCGAGGGCTGGGCACGCGGCGGCGAAATCGACAAGGGCGCCAAGTGGGATCCGGCCGAGCTCGGCCCGGTGGTTACCGACCTGTTGGCGAAGTCCCGCACACCGCTGCCGGTCTTCGGCGCCTAGACCGGTTCGCAGATCACCAGCGGGATGACACGGTCGGCGGCCTCCCGGTATCCCCGGTAGGGCGGGTACATCCGAGTCAAACGCGGCCAGTAGCGGTTTCGCTCCTCGGCCGTGGCGTCTCTGGCGGTCATGTCCCATTTGTGCGGGCCGTACTGCACCTGCACACGCGGATCCGATGCGATGTTGAGATACCAGGCCGGATCGTGATCACGGCCGCCGAACGAGGCGGGCAGTACCACCCGGTCGCCGTCGCGCAAGCAGAGCGTCGCGGTGACCCGGGGCTGCCCGGTGCGGCGACCGGTGGTGGTGAGCAGCGCCGCCGGCAACCACAGCAGGCGCGCGCCGATGCGGCCGTCGGTGTGCTGGTAGGTCCAGACGTGAGCCTTGGCGAAGTACTTCATGGACCAGGCGAGTAGCCCCGAATTTCGAACGTCGACCATGCCCCGTCTTTGCCCCGAACCGGGCTGGGGCAAACGCCCGGCTACCGCAGATTCAGTATGGCGTAGAGCATTGTCGTGGACACCAGGAAGCTCGCCGTGCACGCGCGGCGGGCGGTCCGTCGGCGTTCGGCGGGGAACGCCGCGGGCAGCACAACGGCGAACAGCAGTCCGGCGATCAGACCCGCGACGGTGCCGAACATCAGCGCGTACCCGTGCGGATCGATCGCCGGGTCCGCCGAGAAGCCGGATCGGGCGACCGAATACATGCACAGCAGCCACAGCAACCCTGCGGTCGAGCCGAGCAGCCCGGCGACGGCCCGCACGATCGCCGGGGTCACTGCTTGGTCGGGTCGGTGGTGCAGATGGTCAGTAATGACCGGCGGTTCTGCTCGGCAACCTGCTGCGGATCGAGCCAGCCGATTCCCTGAAAGTAGAACGTGTCCGCGGGGTGCTCGGACGACCCGTCGACGACCTCGCTGATCTGCGTCGGCGTGGATCCTGAACCCTCAGGTGCGGTCACGATGAGGGTCACCTCTTCGGCTGTGCGCCAATCGAATCCGTCGGGCAACGGCTCGGTGACCTGCAGCCCGTCGTAAGGGCCTCCCACCGTCAACTGATCGACCTCGGCGGTTCCGCTGACCGGCGCCAGGGTCAGCCGGCCGGCATCCGGGGTGAACAACACGACCACCCGGGACACCTCGCCGCACGGTGTGCCGGTCGAGAGTTCCAGCCGGCCATCGGTGACTCGGGCACCGAAAACCGGTGGCAGCGAAGCGACCTCGGGATCATCACCGATGAGTGAACATCCCGAGAGGCTGAAAACCAGTAGCGCAGCCGTCAGATGTCTGATCACGTGTAACCCCCGTCGCCCAAACCGGCCTCCTTCTCGATGCCGTCCGAATCGGTGACGGCGGCCCACAACATGCCGAAGTAGCCCTTGTCCGCCCACTGCCGCGAATGCATCTCCTCGTGGTGCAGCAGCCGGTCGAGGTCCAGGGAACCCGCACGGGGAGCACCGTCGGCCCCCACGTTCCAGGACGTGCCGGACTCGATGATCTGCCGCAACTGCTGGGACGGATTGTTGCCGTGATCGATGTTCTCCATGAAGATGTCGCCCCAGGCGGTGCCACCCTTCCAACTGAACTGGTCCTGCACCCAGTTGCCGCCCATCCCCATCAGCATGCCGTTGGGCGTCGTCATCAAAGCCCCGTCGGCGCCGAGGATGAACGGCACATCCTCGTCGTAGGTCCACGAGTTCGCGTTCTGCCGGTCGATGATCCGTTGCACCTCGTCGGCGTTGTAGGGCTCCGGGGTGAAGTCGGTCGTCGGGTTGTCACCGTAATCGGTGCCGGCGTTGAGGACATAGGTCATCAGCACAGCCTTGCGGGCATCCTCAGCCGAGGTGCCCTTCGGAAGCTGGAAGAACGATTTCCCGTCGGGATCCTTCACGCGTTGCATGCCGCCCAGTACCTCGAAGCTGGCCGGCGTGATGTCGTGACGGCGCGCGATGTCGACGATCGTGTCGGGCGGAACACCCTGGCGCTCCGCGTTTTCCAGCCACTCCCTGTAGTAGCCCGTGGGCTCCTCGTCGAGGAGCCCCGCTTCGCGTAGTGCCTTCTCGTATTTGTTCTCCGGTTCGGGCTGCTGATCACCAGGTTTGTCGCCCGGCCCGTCACCGCCTCCGAATTTCTGGATGCCCAAGGCCCGGTACTCCTCACCGAGCGCGGCGATGCGGGCGCCGACCGCATTCAGGTCGCTGTTGGACCGGGTCACCGTGTCGATCACCTCGGCGACACCCTTCTGCACGATCGGCACGAGCATGCGTTCGCCCGCGGCGGTGGGCGGCACCGTCGCGGCCGCATCGGTCACCCAGCGCCGGGTGGCGTCCAGGCTCTCCCGGCCGGTGCTGACCAGGCGCGCCGACTGGTCGACCTGCTCGCGCAGTCGCCGATCGAGATCGGCAAGGGCACCCAGCACGCGGCCGTGCTCGGTGTTGACCGCGGCGTAGGCATCGGCCGCGGTCCCGGTCCACTGCCGGCCGGGTGCGGCAGCACCAACCTGTTCCTGGAGCCGGCGCAGGGTGGAACTGCCGTCGAACGCGGCGCCGTCCTGGGGCGTTCCGGCGCCGAAGGTCGCGCGAGCATTCGTCCAGGTCGACATGAACGCGTCGAGCACACCCATGACCATCAGTCTTTCACGGTGCCGTGCCCACCGGATGCAGCGATTTCAGGCCGACACGGTGTCAGGCGGCATCCTTCTCGGTGCCGGAGTCGCGGTCGGCGGTCTTGGTCTCCGGGCGCGCGGCCTGCTTTGGGGCGATCGGAGAAACCTTCCGTTCCGTGCTGAGACCGGGTGTGTCGGAGCTCTTTTCGGCCACTACAACGCTGGGACGGCCTGGCTTCTTCACCGTGCGGGCGGTCCGTAGTTTCTTGACGGGGGCGGCCACCTCGGGTTCCGGCCCCACGGCCTGCGCTGTGGCGGGCGCCGCGATGCGGTTCTCTGCGGCCGCCGCCGGCGTGTCGGTGGTCGTGGTGTTCGGCGCGCTCGGCCGGAGCACCTTGGCGACTTCACCGGCGATATCGCGCACCACGGCGACCGCGAACTTGATGGGGGCCTGCACGACGGCGCCGACACCGTTGCGGATTGCCGTGGCGATCTGGCCGATGTCGCCGGTGCCGAAGGCCCGCACCACGTTGTAGGCCGCGGTCTGCGGTGCCACCACGAGATCGCGCGCGTTGACGAACAGTTTGGTGCCTAGGCCGGCCGGTCCGACCGGCAGACCCGCCCATGTTTTCAGCGTCCAGCCCTCCTCGGAGCTGCCCTCCACCACCACAATCCCGGTGTTGTCCAACCGGTGGCGCAGCATCAGCCCCAGGTCCGGGTTGTCGACGTTCATCATCGTCCAGAACATGATCGTGGCGGCATGGGAGAACACGACGGGGTTCTGTGCGCCGGAGTCCTCGACGACCTGAAGCGCGGCATCCATACGGGCATCGAAGGCGTTGCCGTCTCCGCCGCCGGGGACCGGCACCGAGCGAGCACCCAGCGTCCACAAGGCGGGGGCGAGCACGTAGCCGATTCCGCCGATCCCGGAATCCGACGATCCTTCGAACCAGCCGGCGTTGATCTCCCGGATTCCGGGCAGCACGGTGGGGGTGAGGCCGGTTGCGGCCGCGAACGGCGCGGCGGTTTCGTTGGTGCGCACCATGTTCGACGTGTAGATCGCGTCATAGTCCACACCGCCGGCGGCCAGCGCTGCCGCCACCGCCGCCGCCTGGGTCTGGCCCAGCGGCGTCAGAGGGGCACCGGGAATCGAGTTGTCGATCGTGTGCGTCGCGTTGGCTTCGGACTCGCCGTGCCGCACGAAGGTCACCGTCATGGCGGCCGCGGGCAGGGCCGTCATGACGAACAGGACGGCGGCGGTCAGCGCCGCGAGCAGGAGTTTCAGTGACCGACTGCGGGACCCCGGGACCATCGGATCACAGTAGCGAGCCTGGCCGGATCGCCGCGTGAAATGGCGGGAAATGCGGCCGAAACGAACGGTGCGTCGATGACACACCACTTAAGGAGTTTTCACCGACGCGAAGGTGGCGTCCGCGCTGCGAACCTGTTGACACGGAAAGGCCGGTTCTGCCGACGCGATCCGCAGCACACGTGCCTTCGGCGAGAAATCAGTAGGAGATATCCATGAGCAACATCAGCATCATCGGTCTGGGCCACATGGCCGGCGCCCTGGCAGACCGGGCACTGGCGGGCGGCAACACCGTCGAGCTCATCGGCCGCAACCCGGCCAAGGCGAAGGAACTGGCGAGCAGGCTGGATGGAGCCACTGTCAGGGCGATCGGAGAGCCCCCGGCGGGAGACATCGTCGTGCTCGCCGTGCCGTACGCCGGCGCCGCGGTGGCGGTCGGAGAGTTCGGAGATGCGCTGAAGGGCAAGGTCCTCATCGACATCACGAACCCCTTCGCTCCCGATCTCACAGGCCTCGTGACCCCCGACGGCAGTTCCGGTGCCCAGGAGATCGCCAAGGCCGCCCACGCCGGCACGCGCGTCGTCAAGGCGTTCAACACCTTGTTCGCCGAGGTCCTCGCGACCCGTCCGGACAAGGACCGCCCGCTGAACGTCTTTCTCGCCGGCGACGATGCCCAGGCGAAGGCCGACGTGTCGGCGTTCGCCGAGAGCCTGGGACTGCGCCCGTTGGACGCCGGGCCGCTGTCAATGGCGCGGGCGCTGGAGTACGCCGGCCTGCTGGAGATCAGTCTGAAGACGCACGGGCTCGAGCAGATCGACTTCGCTCTGGGTATCACCGTCGTGCGCTGATCCGAATCACCCTGCACCAGGAGGATTTGTTGCATGCATATGAACACTCGCCAGATAAATCGAACCCCATGTCGGAGAACAGTCGTGGCGATTATCCGGTGTGGGGTACGTGTTCGGTGGGGATGACGCCGAATCGGCCGGCCTGGTAGTCCTCGTAGGCTCGAAGGATCTCCTCGCGGGTGTTCATCACGAAGGGCCCGGACTGAACCACTGGTTCTCGGATCGGCCGGCCACCGAGTAGCAGGACCTCCAAGTTCGGCTCGGCGGCGGGTTGGCTCTGCTGTGCGGCCAGGGTCAGCGCGTTCCCGGCGCCGAACACGCTGAGTTGGCCCTTGTGGATCGGCTGTGCTGCCGTACCTGCGGTGCCGGTGCCGGCGAGCACGTAGGCCAGCGCGTTGAAGTCGGCCCGCCATGGCATTTCCAAACGCGCGCCCGGGCTTATGGTCGCGTGCACGACCGTGATCGGTGTGTGGGTCGTCCCCGGCCCGGTATGACCGGCGATACCGCCGGCGATGACCCGCAGCAGTCCGCCACCGTCGGCCGAGGACAGCAGCCGGGCTTGCCGGGCGCGGATATCCTGGTAACGCGGTGTGACGAACTTGCTGGCGCGCGGCAGGTTCACCCACATCTGGACACCGTGGAACATTCCGCCTGAGACGACCAGATGCTCCGGGGGCTTCTCGATGTGCAGGATTCCGCTGCCCGCGGTCATCCACTGCGTGTCACCATCGGTGATCGTCCCGCCGCCGCCGTGGGAGTCGGTGTGCTCGAACGTGCCGTCGATGATGTAGGTGACAGTCTCGAAGCCTCGGTGCGGATGCCAGGGGGTTCCCATGGGCTCGCCTGGTGCCCATTCGATCTCGCCTATCTGGTCCATGTGGATGAATGGGTCCAGGTCGGTGAGCGATACCCCGGCGAATGCCCGTCGCACGGGGAATCCGTCTCCCTCGAGCCCGACCGGTGCAGTGGTGATAGATCGCACCGGCCGTTGCATGCCGGTGGCGGGATCGGGGACGGCGACCCGGGGCAAAGTGAGCGTATCCGCAGTGATGGCTGGCATGGCTTGGTCTCCTGTCGGTTGGCAAAAGGTTTGGGATACCGGACCCCGGCGGGGTGGTCGTGCTGTTTTCTGTCAGTGGCTTCGCAGGCGGTCGACGACGAATTCGGCTGCCTCGGCGGCCATGCCGTTGACGGCGTACGCGCTATGGGCGCCACGATCGAGGCCGGTCGATCCGCAGACCGGATCCCTTGGGGCGCAGAGGTCGATGGTCCTGTCGTCGAAGGCCGGGCCGATCTCGATGGGAGGAGCGTCATGCCGCAGCAGCCTCAGGATTTCCGGTGAGGGTTTACCGAACAGGACGACCGCGGTGATGTTCTCGACGACGTCCGGAGGTAGAGCGGTCAGCGCGTACCCGGCAGGAACGGTCTCGCTGGTGACGTAGCCGCTGACGGCGGCGCCCTGAGAGTAGCCGCCGACGATGATCTCGGTGGAGGGGCAGTTGGCACTGAGATCGAGCAGGCGGTTGCCGGCGTCCAGGATGCCTTCGACGGCCCGGTCGAACTGCAAGGATGCCGGATAGTTCACGGCATGGACGCCGACGACGCGGTCGGGTAGGCGTTCGCGCAGTGCTTGGATGAATGGCTCACCGACCTTGCCCACGCCCGGGTCCTCGAAGGTACCGCGAGCAAAGACGACCTCGACATCGGCGCAGTCGGCGATCGAGGTCGCTGCGGGCTCCCCGTTTGCCTGTCCAGGGGTGGCGCCGATGAACAGTGCGGCGATTGCCGCGCCGACGGCCATCGCGTAGAGCGGCAGGCGCAAAACGTTTGTATCTCCCTGTTGGATAACTAATTTCGAAGGCGAATGCCGTATCATGGCGATGGTGTCCTTTGGTTCGGTGGCGGTGGCCCCTGCCCGTCGATGTTGGAACTACCCCGCGTGATTGTGAGCGCCCCTGTACCCACGGTCCGCGGCGATGCCGGCCAACAGCACGCGCAGGCGAGAGCGGCCGCGGTGGATTCGTGACATGACAGTCCCCAGTGGCGTGCCCATGATCGCGCCGATCTCTTTGATGGCAAGGCCCTCGACGTCGGCGTAGTACACCGCCATCCGAAAATCGGCGGGCAAGGCATCCAGTGCGTTCCTGATGTCGTTGTCGGGTAACAACTCCAATACCTCCACCTCCGCAGAGCGGAGTGCTCTCGGCGAACGGCCGGCGTCGGCAACGAGCTGCCACTCGAGTGTCGTGTCGACCGACAACTCGGCGGGCCGGCGCATCCGCTTGCGGTAATTATTGATGTGGGCATTGGCTTGGATGCGAAAGAGCCAGCCCTTGAGATTCGTTCCTTGCTGGAAAGTCCTGAAACCCGCGTACGCCCGCACCAATGTCTCCTGCACCAGATCCTCGGCGTCAGCGCGCTGCCGGGTCAGCCGCATGGCTCCACCGAAAAGCGTGTCCAAAAGCGGGATCACGTCACGCTCGAAACGCGCTGCCAGTTCGACGTCGCTCTCGGCCGGAATCGGGGCAAGGTAGCTCGTGACTTGTAGCGGTGCAGCGCTTTCCAGGTTGGTCATGACAACCTCATAGTGCTCTCGGTCAATGTGAGCACCGGCATTCCACTAGCGGGTGCGAGGCGATTGTGAAGTGCGACGATGGCTCGCATCGGCCGCAGGTGGATTGACAGCGAGGCGACCT
>NZ_JBFUKN010000053.1:0-41843 GCF_056400845.1 Mycobacterium sp. P4_H6
GTTTTACGACGGGTACGCGAGTTTCGCCCGGTTCAGTGGCCGGCGACGATATCGGACTCGTCGACGACCACCGGGTCCTTCGCGCCGGGCAGCAGCGAGTAAGCCAGGCAGACCACGGCGAAGAACAGATAGCCAAGGGCCACTGCGGGACTGGCCGCCCAGGAGACCTCGGGTGCGTGGATCAGGCCGATGAAGCTCAGCGCGGCGCCGACGGTCGCCGCGATCGCGGCATAGCGGAACTTCTTGTCCAGGATGAAGGTCACCATGGTGCCGAGGATCAGGCCGACGAGCACCGCGCCCTCGCCGAGCGTCTTCAACCCCTCGTAGACCACGCCGGCACCGTTGAGCGCCTCCATGCCGACCTCGGACGCCGAGGTTCCCGCCGCGTTGAGCGCGTTGTCGACCTGGGTCTTGGCCCACTCGGCGAGGTTGGGCAGTATGGCGGCGACCACGGCGATGGCGTGCAGGCGGGGGACCGCCTGGAAGGCCTGCGCTCCGATGAGCAGGCCGATGTAGAGCAGGATCGGCACGATCGCGGGCACCGGCAGCAGCGCATCCAAGATGCCGAACAGCCCGACGAAACAGAAGATCCCGATCATCAGACCGCTGGCCAGGGAGTAGCTCGCCCGGCCGCCGGCGTCCTTCCAGCCGGGGTGGCCGATGTAGACCGCGGGCGGGAACGGCGATCCGAATGCCGATCCGACCACCGCGCCGGCACCGTCGGCCAGCAGCACGCTGCGCAGGTTGTAGTTGTCACCCGCGGCGGCCGCACTCTCGACGTTGCTCATCGCCTCGGTGAAGTTGTACACACCCAGGGGAATTGCGGTGCCCAGCAACGGCGCCAGGTTGGACAGCCCGGAGAACAATAGGTCCAGACGCAGATCGGGGATGCCGACGGCGATGTCGGAGAAGGCCTGACCGACATCGGGTGCCGACATGTAGCCACCGATCCAGCCGATCGCGGTGCCCACCAGTAGCGCCGCCAGTCCGACGGGGATGCCGAACGGCAGTTTCACGTCGGTGAAGAACCCGATCAGGATGATGGCCAGCACGGGCAGGCCGATCCAGGCCGCCTCCCACATCTGCGCGGCCGGTCGCATCGAGATGAAGGTGATCGAGATGCCGGCCAGGGTGCCGAGCATGGCCGCCCGCGGGGTCAGCTTGCGGATGTAGGGGCCGACGAACGCGCCGATCATCACGATCACACCGATCATGAACGCCCAGGCCAATCCGGCCGACCAGGCTTGGACCGCATCGTCGGTGTTCAGGTACACCGGCAGCATCACGACGAACACCACGATGAACATGTGCGGCACCGACGGCCCGTACGGCAGCGCGGTGACGTCGGACCGGTTCTCCCGCTTGGCAAGCCGCCGGGCCAGGAAGGTGTAGTACAAGTTGCCCAGGATCAGTGCGACGCCCAGGGCGGGCAGCACGGTGCCGAGCACGTCTCCGGCCGGCACGGCGATGACGCCGATCATCAGGCCGGTCAGGGTGAGGACGTTGACCAGGATGTTGAAGCCCAGACCGAAGAAGGCATTGGTGTCGCCACGGGTCCACCAGGCGACCGTCGGCGCGGGCTTCTCGGTGGGCGGGTCGACGGGGGGATCGGAGATCTCGGTGCTCATGACTGGGTCCTTTCAGGCGGCGGACAGCGCGAGGGTGTGTAGTGCGGGAATGACTGCCGAGCTGTCGGCGACCCAGCCGAAGATGCCCCCCTGGGCCTTGATCATTTCCAGCCCCACCCGCTGGAACTCCGGGAAATACGAACCCACGCAATCGGATACCACCAGGCATTCGTAACCGCGATCGTTGGCCTCGCGGGTGGTGGTGTGCACGCACACCTCGGTGGTGACACCGGTGACCAGCAGCTGGGTGATCCCGGCGCGTCCGAGCACGTCCTGTAGCTCGGTGGCGTAGAACGCGCCCTTGCCGGGTTTGTCGATCACCACCTCGCCGTCGACGGGGCTCAGTTCGTCGACGATGTCGTGGCCGTACTCGCCGCGGATCAGGATGCGGCCGTACTTCCCGGGATCGCCGATGCGTTTGGACGGGGCGCCGCGACTGAGTTTGGCCGGCGGGCAGTCCGACAGGTCGGGAACGTGTCCTTCCCGGGTGTGGATGACCAGGATCCCGGCCTCGCGGGCCGCGGCGACCAACGCGGCCAGCGGCGGCACCACCTTGAGCAGTTGGTCGACGTCGTTGCCGAGGCTTTCGCCGAATCCACCGGGCAACAGGAAGTCCCGCTGCATGTCGATGATGATGAGTGCGGTCCGGCCGCTGATGAGAGGGAACGGCGATGGCTCGGCGGGCACATCGACGGAAGTCATACTCATACCTGCTCCTTGTGGCGCGTCGTGGCTGGTGTTGCGGCGGGGGCGCGGGGTTCGTCGAGGATCTGTGCGGCCAAAGCCAGTGCGGTGTCATCGGATCCGGCGTTGGCCAGCAGCATGGCGCTGTGCGGCCGGCCGTCGGTGGTGGTGCCGGCCGGGACCGCGATGCCCAGCAGATCGAGCAGGTTCCCGAAATGGGTGTAGTGCCCGAGCATGGTGTTCGTGTCGATGGGACGTGCCAGCACCTCGTCGACGGTGAAGGTGGTGCCGATGGTCGGGACCACCAGCACGTCCATGGTCTGCCACACCCTGGCCACGTGCGCCTTGAGTTCCTGCAGACGTTGCAGCGCGGCGAACGCATCGACCGCGGTGTAGGCCAGTCCGCTGCGGAAGATGTCGCGCACCACCGGGTGAATGGAATCCGGTCGGGTGGACAGGAATTCGCCGAACTCGACCAGGCGCTCGGCCACCCAGGGCCCCTGATACAGCAGGGCGCCCGCGGCGAGGAACGGTTCCAGCGACACCTCGACGACCGTCACCTGACGGCTCAGCTGTTCGCGGAAGTTCAGGTGCGCCGCGCGCACCGAGTCATCGCCGAAGAACTCCAGGTCGTCCACCGGCGGCAGGCCGACCCGGATCGTCCGTCCGTCATATCGCGCACCGCGGTCCCGAGACCAGGCGTCGTCGTCATCGCGGCCGGCCATCACCTCGAAGACGCGGTCCACATCACCGATGCAGCCGGCCATCACGCTGAGGCAGTCCAGCGATTTGCACGCCGGTACCAGGCCGACGGTGCTGATCAGGCCGCGTGACGGCTTGAACCCGACCACCCCGTTGAGTGCGGCCGGCACCCGTCCGGACCCCGCGGTGTCGGTCGCGACCGCGAACGGAACCTGCCCGAGGGCGACCGCCAGAGCCGAACCCGAGCTGGAACCGCCGGATATCATCTCGTTGCCGAAGACGCTGCGCGGCACCGGGTACGGGGTCCGGGTTCCGTTGAGGCCGGTGGCGAACTGGTCCAGGTTCGTCTTGCCGACGTAGAGCGCGCCGGCATCGAGTAGCCGCTGCACGGCCGGTGCGGTCCGCTCGGCGAGGTAGGCGTAATCCGGGCAGGACAGTGTCGTCGGTATCCCGGCGACGTCGATGCTGTCCTTGACCCCGAACGGAACCCCGTACAGCGGCAGCGTGCGCGCCGCCGGGCGGCTCTCGATCTCGGCCGCGGCCGCCAGCAGCTCCTCGCGCGGCACCGTGGACAGCCAGGTCCCGTCGTCCCCGCGTGCGGCAATGGCATCGGCCACCCGAGCGGCCGTCTTCGTCGGCGAACCCGTCCCGCCCGCATGCGAGGCGAGGATCTCCGCTACCGACGGGCCGATGGACGGGCCGTGCGCTTCAAAACCCATAGTTGGAAATTGTCGACAAAATGATGGCGTTCGCGGAACGCCCGTGTGTCGATCGTGTTAGCGATTCGGCGGCAGGTTCAGATACTGCAGGTGACCGTGATCTTCCAGCGCGGTGATCACGGTGTCGGAGTTGTTGCTCTCCAGGGCGGTGAGGATGGCCAGATGCCGGTCGATCCCGTCACTGGACCGGTGGTGCCGGGCTTCCTCACGCAGGTTCATCGCCATCGGGAGCTGCAACTTGATCAGGATCGGTTCCAGGGCGATGTCGAGCTGACGCCGGCCCGCCAATCCGACGACCGCGGCGTGAAAGCGCCGGTGGGCGTCGTCGCGTTCCAGCTCGTCTGTGGCGCTGCGCATCTCATCGAGCACCCGGCGTACCGGTTGCAGTGCGGTCGGCGGATCGGCCAGCGGTAGCGCCGTCTCGATCGCATGCCGTTCCAGCACGTGCCGCAGCGCGAACAACTGCAGGATCTCGTCCGGGGACCAGTCGGCCACCCGTGAGCCGCGACGGGGGACCCTTTCGACGAGTCCCTGCTGGGTCAGCAGGCGCAGCGCCTCCCGCAGCGGGGCCCGGCCGATGCCGAAGTCGGCGCACAACTGTTCTTCGACGAGCTTGTCGCCGGGGCCGAGCGCGCCACTGAGGATGGCGGCACGCAGCCTGCTGCCGGCGACATCGACGAGCGTCGCGGGCGACTCGTGCTGCGATCCGTCAATCCTCGGTGCCGCCATGGCAGGTTCGGTGCCCCCTCATGCCGGCCTGTGCCGACTCAGTGGCCATCGTAGGAACTTTTGCGGTGCGCTGCCGGGTCGGCCGCGGCCGGTGACTCGACACCGCCGATAGAACGTGTTCTAGTTCTCGGATGCTGGACTTCACTCTCGAGGACCTCAGTGCCGAGGACGTCGAGCGCCTTCGCCACATCTACCGGCCCCTCACCGAATCGGTGCGCGAACTCATCGACGCCACCATCCGCACGGCGGCAGATGCCGAGACGGTGGCCGCCGCGAAGGCCCAGATCGATGCCGCGACGGCAGCCCTGCGCACCGATCAGCTCGACGGGCCGTTCGGGGTGCGATTCACCGCGCATGGAGACCGGATGCCGTGGGGTAACGCCGTCATCGGCCTGCGCAACCCGATCGCGCCGCCGCTGCACATTCAGCACAAGGACGACGGCGGGGTGTTCGCCGATTTCACGCTCGGCGCCGCCTACGAAGGTCCGCCGGGGCATGTGCACGGGGGAGTGGCCGCGCTGATCCTCGATCATGTGCTCGGTGAATCGGCGAGCCCCGCCACCAGCCCGCGATTGACCGGGACGATCAGCATGCGCTATCTGCGTCCGACGCCGCTGGGCGCACTGCACGTCGAGGCCGCGATCGTTCGTACCGAAGGTGTGAAAACCTATGCCGCCGGCATCATCTCGGATGCCGAGGGGCCTACCGTTCAGGCCGAGGGCGTCTTCATCCGGCCGAAGTGGGCCCGGGACTAGACAGCCCGATATCGCGTGTCGCGATCTCGGTGACCACCCCGGTGATGGTGGCGATCTCGCCCACCAGCAGCCGTTCCGCGGCGTGCGCGTCGGTCAGCGACGACGCGGCGTCGCGCACGCTCGCGCTGGCTGCCAGCAGTGCGTCGGTGTCCACACTCCACGGCGCGGCCGGAGTCGCCGGTTCACCGGACAGTGCTTTGACGTAATCGTCGACGGCGGCCACGAATTCGCGGTTCAGGTTGGGTGGCGGGTGCGCAGGCAGATGCGCCTCCAGGGCGGCACACGATGTGGTGACCGAGTTCAACGCGGCCCGGTAGGAGCGCATCCACCGCCGCAGCGATCCGGACTCCGTGCCGGTGGCGCCCGCGGTGGCCTCGAACGCGGCGCGCGCGCTGACCGCACGCCCCCACGCCGATTCCAGCTGTTCCTTCGGATGGTCGAGGTCGTGCACGAAGGCCTTGATGACGGTTGCCGCATAGTCGATTTCGGTCTTCAGGAGCTCGCCGGCGCGTTGCCGCAACCGGACCAGAGCGTTGTCCGGCACCAGCACGTGCACGGCGACGGCCAGTCCGCCACCGGTCACCACCGCCAGCAGCTGATCGCCGATCGCCCCGGCCCCGCCCGGGCCACCGGTGTCGATCAGGAAGACGAGCGCACCCGCGATGGCCGTGTTCACCCCGACGTAGCTGAATTCGGAGGTCAGATAACCGACCGCCAGGAAGGTCAACGCCAACAGCGCCGACACCAGTGCCGTGGGTTCGGTCAGGGACGCCAGCACCGCGGCCACGGCCACCCCGGCTGCGGTGCCGCCGATACGACCGACGCACCGGGTGTAGGTGTGCGCTGTCTCGGGGCGCAGCACCATCAGCACCGTCAAAGGCACCCACACGCCGTGCGGCATACCGCCGAAGCGCCACAGCGCCACCCCGACGGCCGTCGCGGCGGTCAGCCGCACCGTGTGACGCAGGATGGGCGAGTTTCCGGTGAGCTGGGAGCGCACCAAACCGGCGGTCGCGGTCAGCGCGTCGGGCACCACTGCGCGTCCCAGATCCGCGACCTGCTCGGGTTCGAACTGCCCGAACCGTAGTTCCACGGCCTCGCGGAGCTGGGTCGACAACCGCAGCGCGATTTCCCGTGCGTCACCCTGTACGCCGTCCGCCGCACCATCCAATTGGCCGGTCGCGTAGCCCAGTTCGCCTCGGGACCGCCGCCTGGCGTGGGCCACGATGACCAGCAACTCCGAGGCACTGTGCAGCACCCGCACGACGGCGTCGTCGTCATTGTGCGCGCCGAGCCCGGCCAACGACTCGGCGATGCGCTCGGGCAGGCTGTACCAGCCGCGGTAGATCGGTGGTCGACGTTTGGCCAGCGCCTCGCTCACGGTGAAGGCGTCCCGCAGCCGGATCATCGGTTCCGTGTCGATCCGGGTGTCGGAGTCGACGGCGATCCGGTCGGCATCGGCGGCCAGGGACAGGTAGGCGCGGGTGAGAGCGCTGCGCTGGGTGCGCCACCGGCGTTGCGGCCAGGCCGCGATCAGGACGGCCTGTGAGAGTCCACCGACCAGGGCGAGTGCCACGGTGGCCGACACCGATCCCACGGTGTGCGCGGTGGGGGCCGTCGTCAGGATGAGCGCCGCGCCGGCGGCGGCCACCAGCCCGGCGTTGGCGCTGATGGCCCAGTGCAGCCCGGCCGCGACGCACCACAGCGCCGTCACGACGACGAACGCGATGCTGTTGCCCTCGGTCACCGACCCCAGCAGGACGGCCAGGGCCATCTCCAGCGACACCACCACGACGGTGGGGAACCGGCTACGCGGACTGTCCTGCAGGGCGCTCGCCCCCGCGACGATGGCGGCAGCGCCGGCACTGACCGCGGCGGCGGCCGAACTCACCCAGGCCGCCACCAGCACGACCGCCAGCACCCCGGCAAGACTGCGCCCGACCGCGCCGGCGTCATACAACGTCAGTCGCATTTGACGGCCGATGGTCACCCCGCCATTGTTACCCGGCGGACGGGTGTGGCAGGTGCGATCGTCTTGTTAGGTTCAGCGGGTGGAAAAGGTCATGGTCACACTGCGCTCCGCGAATCCCGACGAACAGTGGTGCACCCGGTTGCGGACCCGGGTCGCCACCGAGTTGTCCGAGCTCGATCTCGCAGGCCTGACGGTGAACGTGCGCGACGCGGCGGTCAGCGCCTCGATGATGACGCTCACCACCCTGGATCCGCCGGTGGCGGCGGTGGTCAGCGTCTGGACCCAGCAGTATTACGGCGCGGCGCTGCGCAGAGCGCTGGAGCTGCTCGCGGCCGAATGCCAGGTATCGGCCGCCTATCTGGTGACGGAGTCGGTGCCGCTGCCGGGTCCGGAGGTGGCGCCGAGCGCCCGCACCCCGGGCCTGGCCAACGTGGCATTGCTGCGGCGGCCACCGGACCTGGACATCGCAACGTGGCTGCAGCGCTGGCACATCGACCACACGCCGGTGGCCATCGCGACCCAGGCGACCTTCGGCTACACCCAGAACACCGTCGTGCGGGCATTGACACCGGACGCGCCGCCGATCGACGCCATCGTCGAGGAACTGTTCCCCATCGAGGCCGTGTCGGATCTGCATGCGTTCTTCGGCGCCGCTGACGATGCGGATCTCGGCGACCGGATGGGCAAGATGGCGGCCAGCGTGGCGCGGTTCGGCGCGGACCGCGACATCGACACGGTGCCGACCAGTCGCTACGTGCTGTGGACCCCGACCCTTACGCTGCAACCGTGACACTGTTGATCGCCGATGAGAATCGGGTACGCACCCTGACGTTCAACCGCCCCGAGGCGCTCAACGCCTTCAGTGAGGCGCTCTACGACGCGACCACCGAGGCGCTGCTGGCGGCGGCCGAGGACCCCGAAGTCTCGGTGTTGCTGCTGACCGGCGCCGGGCGCGCCTTCAGCGCCGGCAACGACCTGGTGGAGATGCAGAAGCTGGTCACCGACCCGAACTATCAGCCCGGTAAGCACGGGTTCCGCGGCATGCTGGAAGCGCTGGCGGCCTTCCCCAAGCCGCTCATCTGCGCGGTCAACGGTGTCGGACTGGGCATCGGCACCACCATCCTCGGTTATGCCGACCTGGCCTTCATGTCCAGCACTGCCCGACTGAAGTGCCCGTTCACCAGCCTGGGCGTGCCGCCGGAGGCCGCGTCCTCATATCTGTTGCCGCGGTTGATCGGCCGGCAGAACGCGGCCTGGCTGCTGCTGTCCTCGGAGTGGGTGGACGCCACCGAGGCGCTGCGCATGGGACTGGTGTGGAAGGTCTGTGAGCCCGACGAGTTGCTGGCTGAGGCCCGGCGGCACGCCGAGGTGCTGTCCTCGCGGCCGCTCAACAGCCTGCTCGCGGTCAAGCAGACGATGATGGAGCCGGTCCGTCCGGGTATCGCCGCGGCGAGCGAACGGGAGAACGCCCTGTTCGCCGAGCTGTTGGGGCAGGCGGCCAATGTGGATGCGCTGGCCTCGTTCGTGGACGGTCGCGGCTAGGCCGTCAGCGCCCTGCGTGCACCGGGCAGTCGACGGCGGTGCGGGAGGCCGCCAGGATGGCCCGCACCGTGCGACGGCACCGGCCGCAGTCCGAACCGGCGCCGCAGGCGTCTGCGACCTGCCGGGAGGTGGTGGCACCCGCGGCGACCGCGTCGTGGACGGCCTGGGTGGTGGCTCCGGTGCACAGACAGACGAACATGCGCTCAGGCCGCCGTGTCCGTGGACAACATTGGAACGGGCTGCGGTGCGCCATTGTTTTCGCGCCCGGGCAGCGGTGCGTATCCGGAGAAAAGGCGGGCATTCATATTCGCCGTCGAATGGCGATCATTCATCTCGAATGTCAATGCGGAAATGGCGTTGCGCGGCGATAGCGCGACGGCGGGAACGGACGACTGGGAATTGAATTCCGCCACCGTTCCTCCCATTGCATCCGCGTTGATCCGGGCTGCCGACGTCGACCGTCAGCGGGTTAGGTCAGTGTAACCTAACTAAGGGTAGCCAGTCCATAACAAGGCCTCTGACTAGGGTTAGCCTCACCTACGGCGCGCCGAACCCGTCTGAAAAATGTCTCCGAACCGCCGTCGCCGCTCTCGCCGCCACCTGTCCACTGGACTAGATTCAGAGGCGCACGGCTATAACAAACTTGACCAGCCCTCAGGTGCCTAGGAGCGACATGCAAGGCGATCCAGACGTTCTCAAACTGCTCAATGAGCAGCTGACGAGTGAACTCACGGCGATCAACCAGTATTTCCTGCATTCGAAGATGCAGGACAATTGGGGATTCACCGAATTGGCCCGCCACACCCGGGAAGAATCATTCGAGGAAATGCGTCACGCGGAAACGATCACCGATCGGATTCTGCTCCTCGACGGCCTGCCGAACTATCAGCGGCTGTTCTCGCTCCGTGTCGGCCAGACCCTGCGCGAGCAGTTCGAATCGGACCTCGCGATCGAGTACGAGGTGGTGGCCAGGCTGCGTCCCGGCGTCGTCATGTGCCGTGAGAAACAGGACGCCACCTCGGCCGGCATCCTGGAGACGATTCTCGCCGACGAGGAAAGCCACATCGACTACCTGGAAACCCAGCTGCAGTTGATGGACACCCTGGGTGAGGAGCTGTACTCCGCGCAGTGCGTGTCGCGGCCGCCCAGCGTGGGTACCGGGTAACCGCGCGGTCGGCGGACCCGGCCCCCGCGTATATTAGGTAGCAAAGCTAATATTCTGCTGGGTCGGGGAGGACCGAGGATATTTGTGACGGCCGCTGACACCGGCACGGTGAGTGCGCTGATCAGTCCGCAGCGGCGCAACATCATCTTCGTCGCGGTGCTGCTCGGCATGCTGCTTGCCGCGCTCGACCAGACCATCGTCGCCACCGCGCTGCCGACGGTGGTATCCGATCTCGGGGGTGCGGGCCACCAATCCTGGGTGGTCACCAGTTACCTGTTGGCCTCGACGATCGCCACTGCCGTCGTGGGCAAGCTGGGCGATCTGTTCAGCCGCAAGTCGGTGTTCCAGGTGGCGGTGGTCTTCTTCCTGTTCGGCTCGGTGCTGTGCGGGCTGGCCGGATCGATGTCGATGCTGGTCGGCGCCCGAGCGCTGCAGGGCATCGGGGGCGGCGCTCTGATGGTCACCGCGACGGCCGTGATCGGCGAGGTGATCCCGCTGCGCGATCGCGGCCGCTATCAGGGAGCACTGGGGGCGGTCTTCGGCGTCACCACCGTGATCGGACCACTGCTCGGCGGCTTCTTCACCGATCACCTGTCGTGGCGCTGGGCGTTCTGGATCAACGTTCCCGTTGCCGTGGTGGTGTTCGTGGTCGCCACGGTTGCCATCCCGGCGCTGGCCCGCAAGTCCCGGCCGGTGCTCGACTACGCGGGCATCGCGCTGGTCGGTCTGGGCGCGTCCGGCCTGACCCTGGCCACCAGTTGGGGCGGCGGCGAGTACGCCTGGACCTCCCCGATGATCATCGGGCTGTTCGTGGGATCGCTCATCGCGCTGGCGGCGTTCGTGCGGGTGGAACTGCATGCGACGGAACCGATTCTGCCGATCCGGCTGTTCGCCGGACAGGTGTTCTCGGTGTGCTGCGTGCTGGCGTTCATCGTCGGCTTCGCGATGCTGGGCGCCATGACGTTCCTGCCGACGTTCATGCAGTTCGTCGACGGGGTATCGGCGACGGTGTCCGGTCTGCGCACCTTGCCGATGGTGGCCGGCATGCTGATCACCTCGATCGGCAGCGGTTCGATCGTCGGGCGCACCGGTCGTTACAAGATTTTCCCCGTCGCCGGTACTGCCATCATGGTCGTCGGCTTCCTGCTGTTGTCGACGATGGACGCGCAGACGGCGTTCTGGATGCAGTCGCTGTACCTGTTCGTGCTGGGCTCCGGTATCGGCTTGTGCATGCAGGTGCTGGTCCTGGTGGTGCAGAACACCGCGAACTTCTCCGATCTGGGGGTGGCGACCTCGGGTGTCACGTTCTTCCGGACCATCGGAAGTTCCTTCGGGGCGGCGATTTTCGGGTCGCTGTTCGCCAACTTCCTGTCCGGGCGGATCGCGGATGCGCTGGCCATCAGCGGGGCACCGCCGATCGCCGCCGAGTCCCCGCAGGCGTTGCGCGAGTTGCCGCCCGAAATGGCCGCGCCGATCATCGAGGCGTACGCGGATTCGCTGGGGCTGGTGTTCCTGTGTGCGGCCCCGGTGGCCCTGGTCGGATTCGTGGTCTCGTTGTTCCTCAAGGAGATCCCGCTGCGCGAAATGGATGCGGTCTCGGCCTCCGATCTCGGCGAAGGCTTCGGGATGCCCGCACCCGAAACCTCCGATGAGATCCTGGAGATCGCGGTGGCCAGGGTTTTCCGGGACTCGCCCGATATCCGGTTGCGCAGGCTGACCGAGTATCCGGGCTGTGAACTCGACGTGGCCAGGTTGTGGGCGGTGGTCCAGATCTACCGGCACAGCCAGGTGTACGGTTCGGCGACACTGAGCCAGATTGCCGAACTGCGACGGCTGCCACCGGAGGTGTTGGAGCCGGCCTTCGACCGGTTGGTGGAGACCGGCTACGCACTGCGCACCGGGGATCAGCTGTGGCTGACGCAGGCCGGCGCGCACCAGGTGGGCGTGGCGATCGACGCCTTGGTCAGCAAGTTGGTAGACCGGCTTGCCGGGGTGACGGGCATCGACGAGACCGCGCCGGATCGCCAGGGGCGGCCGGATCGGCTGCAGGTCGAGGCCGCGCTGGAACGCATCGCGCACCGGATGGTGCTGCAGCCGCAATGGGTCGAAGACCGTGCCGAGCTGACCGCTGCGGCCGGTCCAAAAAACTAGAACACGTTCCAATTCGAGGTCATCGGGCGTATCTTCGTTTCCATGAGCCGTATCGGAGATTTCGCTGACGACGACGCCGCCGCGTGGATCACCAAGTCACCCGACATCGGTGTCGCGATGGCCGGATTCACCCACGCCGTCTACAACAAGAACCGGCTGCCCATGCGGGTGCGGGAACTGGCCAGGATGGTGATCGCGCTGGACAACGAGTGCGTGGTCTGCCAGAACACGCGTGACTCGGCGGGGATCGAGGCCGGCGTCGACGAAGACCTCTACGACCATGCCGCCGTGTGGCGCACCTGGCCGGGCTACAGCGAGCAGGAGCGCGTTGCCGCGGAGTTCGCCGAGCGTTTCGCCGGCGATCACACCGGGCTGCGTGATGACGAGGAATTCTGGGAGCGGTGTCGCGCCCAGTTCAGCGATGAGCTGCTGACCGACCTTGCCCTCTCCTGCGCCATGTGGCTGGGCATGGGCCGGATGCTGCGCACCCTCGACATCGGCCAGTCCTGCAAGATCACGCTTTGACCGTTGCTTCGGCGGTCGGCGCCGCGCTGACCTTCGTGTGGCTCGGCATGGTGCTGGCCATCTCGTTCCTCGAGGCCCCGCTGAAGTTCCGGGCACCCGGCGTGACGCTGCAGATCGGGCTCGGTATCGGCCGGGTGGTCTTCCGTGCGCTCAACGCTGTCGAGGTGGTGTTGGCCACCGCTGTCGCCGTCGCGCTGGTGTCGGCGGCTCCGCCCCGCACGGCGCTGATCGCGGGTGTCATCGCCGCTCTCGCGCTGATTGCCCAGTTGACCGTCGTACGACCACTTTTGAGCAGACGCTCCGATGCGGTACTGGCCGCCGGGCCGGAGGCCGCCCGGCTACCCCGGTCCCGGGCACACCATGTCTATGTAGTCCTGGAGCTGATCAAAGTTGCGTCACTGATCGTCGCCGGGACCGTGCTGCTCGCCGGCTGACTCCGATCGCCACCGCCGGCGTCAGTACCACCAGAAGCAGTGCCAGCCAAGGCCATCCACCGTGGTCGTGCACCCAGCCGGCCAGCGCTCCCTGTAGGCGCCCGGCCGCGCCGACCACCGGGTCGGCGGGGTCGCCTGTGCCGTGGAAGAGCCGGATCTCGTAGACGCCGTAGTACGCCACGTACGCACCCACTACGATGAGCAGGGCGCCGCTGATCCTGTTGACGTACGGCAGTATTCGGCGGATCCGGTCGAGCAACGCGGAACTGGCCAGTGCGGTGGAGACCGCCAGCGCCCCGACGATCACCGCGAAGCCGCCCGCATACGCCAGGTAGACCAGCACGCTGTCGCGCCATGACGCCGAGCGGGCTGCGCCGGCGGTCACCGCCAGGAACGGCCCGACCGTGCAGGACAGTGACGCCAGCGCGAACCCGACCCCGTATCCGAGCATGGATCCGACGCGCGCGGTCGGTGCCCACCGCGACCCCGGTTGCACCGGCAGCTTGAGCGATCTCCCGAGCAGCAGCCACCCGCCGAGAACGACGAGTGCGACGCCGATCAGCACGGTGGCGAACGGCACGTATTGCTGGACCGTGGACGCAACGGACACAGTGAGCGCCCCGAACGCGGCGAACACCACCAGCACGCCGAGCGTCATGGCGGCCGTCGCGGTCACGGCGCGCCCGACCGCCCGTCCGGTGCCCACATCGGGCTGAATGACCAGACTGAGATAGCCGGGCAGCATGGCGAACCCGCACGGGTTGACCGCCGCGATCAACCCGGCCCCGAACGCCAGACCGAGCAGATCACCTTCCATCTAGGCGGTGAGTGCGCTGACCCGGGCCGCCAGATCCTGCTCCGACATCGCCGAGGTCGGGTTGTTCACGAAACTCGATGTGCCGTCGGCCGTGACGAAAAGATAGGCCGGCTGCCAGGGCACATTGAACTTCGTCCACAGGGACCCGTCGGCGTCGTTGAGGTTGGTGAAGCCGAGGTTGTAGCGCGTGACGAATTCCTGCATGGCGCCGACATCGGAGCGCGCCGCCACCCCGACGAACGTCACGTCCGGGTTGGCCGCCGCCACCTTGCTGACGGTGGGCGCCTCCTGGTTGCAGAACGGGCACCACGGCGTCCAGAACCACAGCACCGCAGGCTTGCCCTGCAAGCTCGTGCCGTCGAAGGGGGCACCCGACAGGGTGGTACCGGTGAACTGGAGCCGGTCGTCGGCCACCGCCGTTGGGGCGCCGGCGATACCGAATATCAGCCCGGAGGCGAACAGTGTGACGGCGAGCGAACGCAGCCGCCGAGCGAACGGAAATGTCACGGGGACCTCCGGGGATTTCAGCTGGTCCACAGCCAGGATGCTGCGGGCCTCAGCTGGTATCACGTACCCCGTGCCAGTCCGGTTCGAACATCGGCGCTCTCGTGATGCGGGCATGACGCCACCGGTGCGGCGTGGACCGCCCTGGCGCGGATCCGGGCGCCGCGGTGCGGGATGAGGATGACGCCCTTGACCCGTGGGCGCTCGGCACGAGCGGTGCTGGTGTGCAGATCGACGCGGCGCAGCACCTCGCGCAGCACGACCGCCATCTCCACCAAGGCGAAATTCGCGCCGAGGCATCGGCGATTGCCGCCGCCGAACGGCAGCCACGTCGTCGGTCCCAGCGARGCGCCGAGCATCCGGTCCGGGTCGAATCGATCGGGATCGGCGTACTGGCCGGCGTCGCGGTGTACCAGTCCGATGCCCGGAGCCACCATCACCCCCGCGGGCAGCCGGTAGCCGGCGACCTCCGTCGGTTCGGTCAGGATGCGCCCGACATCGAAGACCACCGGCCGGATCCGCAGCACCTCTTTGCACACGGCATCGAGGTACTCGTCGGTGCCGCCGCGCGCCGCGTGCACGGCCCTGCTCAGCACCTCCGGGTGCCGGGTCAACCGTTCCAGCGCCCACGACAGCGCGGTCGCGGTCGTGTCGTGACCGGCGACCAGCAGGGTCATCAGTTGATCGCGCAGTTGGACATCGGTCATGTCGCCGGCGCGGATCATCATGGCCAGCGCGTCGGTGCGGCTGTCCAGTTCCGGGTCGGCCCGGCGCTCGGCGATTTCGGCGTAGAGCAGACGGTCGGCCTCCCGCAGGCGATCCCGGAACGGGCGCCACGGCGCCAGGCGTTGCAGGCCCGGGGTGTTGATCGCGAACGACTCCCAGACCCCGACGCTGAGCAGTTTCGGCATGATGGCGCGCAACTGCGCCAGCCGGTGTTCGTCGGTGGCGCCGATGACGGTCCGCAGGATCACCTCAAGCGTGATCTCGGACATCCTCGGGCCCACCGCGAAGCTACGGCCGATCGGCCAGCCCGCGATGTTGTCCGCCGCGATCGCGGCGATCAGTCCGGTCTGACGGGTCACTGCCTCGCGGCGGAAGGGCGCCAGCATGAGCCGCCGGCGGTCGCGGTGTTCCTCGTCGTCGACGACCAGTACCGAGCTGGAGCCCAACAGTCCGGCGAGCATCGAGTTCGCCTCGCCCGCGTGGTAGACCGCCGGGTCGCCACCGAACACGGTTTTGATGTCGTCGGGCCGGGCCAGGTAGATGAGGGTGCCCATGGAGGCCACCCGCAGCGTGAACACGTCCCCGTAACGGCGGCGGCAGGTCGAGACGAACCGGGGCCAGAACTTCATCAGCAGCGCGGCCTGGATGCCTGGCGGCAGCGGTGGCCCGGGCGGCAACGCGATCTCGGTCACGTGTATGAGTCTAGGCGCGGACCGCGGTCCTCACAGCAGATCTGTCGCGTCGTACACCCAGGACATGTCGGCGGTGGCGAAGTCGGCCAGCCAGTTCGGCGGCGCGAAGTTGGCTAGCGCACTCATGTCCCAGTAGTCCTTCCAGATGGTGATCCTGTCGTCGACGACCTCGTGCACGGTGACGAAGCGCAACTGAGCGACCTCACCGGTCGGCCACGTCCAGGTCTCGGAATGCTCGTACATGACGTTCGGTCCGTCGGCGACCAGCAACCCGTCGTGGTTTTCGTAGCCGGACAGGACCTCCAGGCCGATCTTGAGCCGCTTGACGATGTCCTCGGGGCCGCGCGCCGCGGCGGCCGGGCCCACCGGCATGTCCGCGTAGATGCAGTCGGGCGCGAGGTGGGTCTTCACCTGATCCCAGTCGCGCGCGGACAGCGCCCGCCACATGCCCAGGACGGTAAGTTCAGCTGACACGTGCCAATTCGCTCTTGTCGGTGGGCAGTGCGGGGGCGCGGTGTGCGGCCCGCAGGAATCGCCCGGTGCGCTGGTTGCCGAGCAGGTCGGTCGGGCGGCCATCGAGGAACACCGCGCGCCCGCCCACCAGCACGGCGCTGACGGTGTCGTCGTTGCGGTTGACCATCCTGGGCAGCCCGCCGTAGCAGTCGACGGGTTCCTCGGCGTAGGCCTCCAGGGAGGCGTCCAGCCGGGCGGGGTCGACGATGACCACGTCGGCGCGGTCCCCGATGCGCAGATGCCCGGCATCGAGCCGGTACCAGTCGGCCAACTCGCCGGTGAGCCGGTGCACGGCCTGCTCGATCGTCATGAACGGCTTGCCCGCGTTCTCGGCGTCACGCACGTGCTTGAGCAGCCGCAGACCCATGTTGTAGAACGCCATGTTCCGCAGGTGCGCGCCGGCGTCGGAGAATCCGAGCTGAATGCCGGGTTCGCGGGCCAGCTTCTTGAGCACGTCGGGCCGGTGGTTGGAGATGGTGGTACGCCAGCGCAGGGCTTGTCCGTGCTCAAGCACCAGATCCAGGAATGCGTCCACCGGGTGCACGCCGCGGTCCAGGCCCACCTGACCGAAGGAGCTGCCGATGACCGTGCTGTCCGGGCAGTCCACGATCTCGGCGTCATGGAAGTCGCGCTGCCAGACCCGGACACCGAAACGGTTCTCGTAGTCTTTGCGGAACTGCCTGCGATACAACTCATCTCGCAGCAGATCGTTGCGCGCCACTTCATCGCGCAGGTGTAGTGCGGCGGCACCGGCACCGAACTCCTCGAACACCACCAGGTCGATACCGTCGGCGTAGACCTCGAACGGGACCGGCAGGTGTTGCCAGCGGAAGTTGCCGCCCAGGGCATTGATGACCCGGGCCAGCGGGCCCAGCAGCTTGATGGCGTGCGGATTGGCCTTGATGTCTGCCGCGGACAGCAGGCTGGTCTTGAGCGGATTGCGGAAGACGCCCAGCGACTGGGCCAGCTGTGAGGCCAGGTTGACCGGGTTCTGGATATCCGGCCCGGACTGCAGGACCCGGCCGGCGCGACGCAGCAAGGACTTGAGTCGGCGTAGCTCGCGTGGGCCGGCGTAGGTGGACGGCAGCGTTCGCGAGCGGCAGACGTCTCCGTCGATCTTGTCGAAAAGCAGTTGTTGCGAGGACATTCCGACGAATCCGGCGTCCAGCGCCTCGGTGAGCATGGCTTCCATTCGGGCCTGCTCGCGCCGGGTCGGTCGGTGCCGTCTGCGGGTGGCGCGGTCCAGGCCCATCACCGCGGTACGCATATCGGAGTGGCCGATGAACGCCGCGAGGTTGGGCCCCAGCGGCAGCGACTCCAGGGCCTCGACATACTGCTCGGCCCCGGTCCAGGTCTTGTTCCGGTCGACGGTGTCGATCACGAATTCGCGGGGGATGGCCTCGACCCGGCCGAAGAGATCCCCGGCGTCGACGCCACCGACGTGCACGGTCGACAGTGAGCACGAGCCGAGCATCACCGTGGTGACGCCGTGGCGCAGTGACTCGGGCAACGACGGTAGGCCGAGCACCTCGATGTCGTAGTGGGTGTGGATGTCGAGCATGCCGGGCAGCACCCATTTCCCGGCRGCATCGAGGATCTGGGGGCAGCCGGTTTCGTCCAGGGCTTCGGCGGAGATCGCGGCGACCTGGCCGTCGCGGATGCCGATGTTGCGGAGCGCCGACGGCGCACCCGTCCCGTCGAACCAGCGGCCGCCGCGGATGATTGTGTCGTAGGTCACCCAGACATCAGAGCAGTGCGGTGCAGGGGTGTCAACGAAAATCGTGAACAGATTCCAAAAGGTGTCTACTCCGGGGCGGCGCATAATCGACACCGTGACTCCTTTGCAGCGTTATATCGCCGAAGAGATCGCCACCGACCATGTCGATGGGCTGCTGTCCCGACGGGAAGCGCTGCGCCGGCTCGCGCTGCTGGGCGTGGGCACGGCCGCGGCAACCGCCCTGATCGCGGCCTGCGGATCGAACTCCGCCCAGCCGAGTCCGTCGTCGACCGAGACGTCCACCCCGCCGGCGTCCACCCCGCCAGGGATGGAGACGGCCCTGGAGACCGCCGCGATCACCTGGGCGGGCCCCAAGGGTGAACTGCAGGGAGCGTGGGCGCAGGCGGCCGATCCCAAGGGTGCCGTCCTGGTGATCCACGAGAACAAGGGCCTCAACGACTGGGTTCGCACCGTGGCCGGCCGCCTCGCCGGCGTCGGCTACTCGAGCCTCGCGATCGACCTGCTCTCCGGGAATGGCGGCACCGCGACCTTTGCCGACCCCGCCGAGGCGACCGCCGCACTGGGCAACCGCGCGCCCGAGGACATGGTCGCCGACCTGAAGTCGGGGATCGCCGAGGTCTCGGCACGCACCCCGGGGGCCAAGGTCGCGGCCATCGGTTTCTGCATGGGCGGTGGACTGGTGTGGCGGCTGTTGGCCGCAGGCACTCCCGAACTCGCCGCGGCCCTCCCGTTCTACGGGCCCACCCCCGACAACCCGGACTTCGCCGGATCGAAAGACGTCGCCGTGCTCGGCTTCTACGGTGAGCTGGACCAGCGGGTCAATGCGAGCGAACCGGTCGCCCGGGCCGCGCTGGAGCGGGCCGGCCTGGTCCATGAACTGGTGACCGAGCCCGGGGCCAACCACGCCTTCTTCAATGACACCGGTGACCGGTACGACGCCGGGGCCGCCGCGGACGCGTGGCGACGGACCTTGGACTGGCTGTCCGCGCACGTCGGGTGACCTCGCTCAGGTCGTGCCCCACCCGTCCGGGCAGTAGCCGTCGATATCGGTGAAGCCGTACTCCCTGGCCAGCTCCACCGACGTCACCGATCGCTGATTCCAGCGCGCCCGCATCTCGTCGGCCGCGATCGCGGCCACCCCACGCCCGGCGAACCGCGGTGTCTCCGACTCGGCGAATCCTGGCGGCGCACTCGGGTAACCGTCGTCGCGACCGGCGTGCAGCGCCGTGCGCCAGTTGTCCTCGGTCACCCCGTAGTTGTCCAGCATCATCTCCGAACGCAGCCAGCCGGGGCTGACGGCGACGGCGGTCGCGCCGACCTGCCGCAGTTCGTGTCCGTGGCTGAAGGCGAGCCGGTTGACGGCCAACTTGGCGAGGTCGTAGAAAACCGACAGCCGGAACGTATCGGCGTTGTATTCGGTTGTGCCATCAGTGATTTCCACCAGCAGGCCGCCGGGTCGGGTGACCATCAGCGGTAATAGGCAGTGTGAGGTGATCAGGTGCGTGCGGACCCCGAGATCGATGATGCGCAGCCCGTCATCGAGGTCGTGCTCCCACATCGGCCGCCCCCAGGTCGCCGGCGGGCCCTTCAGCACCTCCGCGCCCCAAATGTCGTTCACCAGGATGTCGATGGTCCCGTGTTCGTCGCGAATACGGTCCGCGAGCGCGCGAACCTGGTCGGGGACCAGATGGTCGACCTGGATCGCCACGCCGGTGCCGCCCAGCGAATTCACCAGTGCTGCAGTCTCTTCGATGGTTTCCGGGCGGTCATAGTCCGAACCTCCGCGTCCGGTGACGCTGGTGCGGCCGGTGCAGATGACGGTCGCCCCGGCTTCGCCCAAGGCCGCAGCGATACCCCGGCCGGCGCCCCGAGTGGCGCCGGCCACGACGGCAACCCGGCCGCGAAGCGCCCCGGGGCCCGGTAATCCGGCCATGGACGCAAAGTATGCGCGTGGACACCGAACCTCGTGGGCGAACCCGCATAGCGCACATTCACCCTGAGTTAACACACTGGTAGGGCGGGCGTGTTCGACCGCACATGGGTGGCAGCTGTGATGGGCACATGCGAGTCGTCCAGGTCGCGAACTTCTACGGTCCGCGGTCCGGAGGCCTGCGGACCGCCATCGACCGACTCGGTGCGGAGTACACCGCGGCCGGCCACCAGGTCACCCTCGTGGTGCCCGGTGACCGCCCGTCCCGACACATCCTGGACTCGGGTGTCACCCGGCTGTCGCTGCCGGCACGGCTGATTCCCTTGACCGGTGGTTACCGCGCAGTGCTGCCCGGCCCGGTCACCGCGCTGCTGGACGAACTGGAACCCGACGCACTTGAGGTGTCCGACCGGCTGACGTTGCGATCGCTCGGCCCGTGGGGCAGACGGCACGGCGTCGCGACCGTGATGATCTCCCATGAACGGCTGGACCGCCTCGTCGGGCAGGTCCTTCCGCCGCGTGCTGCCCGCGCGGTCGCCGACATCGCCAATCGCCGGACCGCGCGGAACTACGACGCCGTGGTCTGCACCACGGCGTTTGCCCGTGCGGAGTTCGACCGAATCGGTGCGGACAATGTCGTCACCGTCCCGCTCGGCGTGGACCTCGATCAGTTCCATCCCCGGCACCGCAGCGCGCAGCTGCGCAGCCGGTGGGCGCAACCGGAACAGACCCTGTTGGTGCACTGCGGCAGGCTGTCGGTGGAGAAACACGCCCACCGGAGCATCGATACCGTTGGTGCACTGCGTGATTCAGGTATCGACGCGCGTCTGGTGGTGGTCGGGGAGGGGCCGTTGCGGACCCGACTGGAACGGCAGGCCGCCGGGCTGCCCGTGGACTTCACCGGGTACATCGGATGCCGCGACACCGTCGCCGGGATCCTGGCCTCCGCGGACGTCGCCCTGGCGCCGGGCCCGCACGAGACCTTCGGCCTGGCGGCACTGGAGGCACTGGCCTGCGGCACCCCCGCGGTGGTGTCGCGCACCTCGGCGCTCGCCGAGATCCTGACCGCCGACAGTGGCGCGACCGCCGACAACGATCCGGCGGCCATCGCGCGGGCGGTCACCTCCGTCATCTCCCGGCCCGAAGGACCGCGCCGTAGCAACGCCCGCCGCCGCGCCGAGCAATTCACCTGGCCCCGCGCGGCCGCCGGCATGCTCGACGTCCTTGCCCGGCGCTGACACCGAAATCTCGCAGCCGGACATGGACGGCGCATCGGTGCCATACGATTCCTGACATGTTGGTCTCCGCTGTGATGTGGCCCGGGCTCGCGATACCCGTCGTGGTGGTGGCCGCACTCAGCGGCGCGGGCCATGCCGCCGCGGCGCCCGGAGACCCGGGCTGTGCGACGACGCTGTCGGCACCGCAGGTGATCGACGTGTCCGGGACCGCCATGGTGTCGGCCTCGGCTTCGCCGGGGGCCTGCAACCGGGCCGAGCCGCAGCTGCAGGTCGCCTGCCTGCAGCGGGTGGGCAGCACCGTCGCGCCGGTCTGTGTGCAGGCCGAAGGGCCGGGCACCGCACGGGTGAACTTTGCGCCGTACACCCCGGGGGCCAGTTATGTGGCCACCGGCCGCAGCTGCGCCAACGCCGGTAGCCCGCCCGTCACTTACTGTCGCTCGGCCGGACCGCTGACGGTCACCCTGTAGGCGTCACGCCCCGTAACGGTCCACGGCGGCCGGTACATAACGCACGTCGGCACCCGCATCGAACCGGTACCCCCGTCCCCGGATGGTCGTGATGACACCGGCATGGCCGCCGAGCTTGACCCGCAGCCTGCGCACATGGGTGTCCACGGTGCGGCCCGACATTTCGGGATCCAGCGGAACCCGGGCGTCATCCCACACCTCGCGCATCAGCCGCGCACGGGACATCGGCTGACGCGGATGCTCGGCCAGGAAGCACAGCAATTCGAACTCGCGGTAGCTCAACCGCACCGGCACCCCGCGGACGCGGACCTCGCGGCCGGCCCGGTCGATCAGCAGACCGTCGAAAGGCTCGGACACCGCGGCACGCCTCGCGGCAGGCACCTCATCGGCCGTCGCGATGACAGCCGCACGGGCCCGCACACCCGGCACCGAGTTCGCGATGACGCGGCCGAACTCATCGGCGAGTTGCGCGGTGCGGGAGGGCAATTCGGGGAATCCGGCGGGCACGTCGAGCACCAGGACCACCTGCACCGACGCGGTCGCGTCGGGAGCCGGAGGCGGGCCAGCTTGGTACACGCCACCTACGGTGCCGCAGCAGGCGCCGCCCGGTCAGGGTTTGCCGCGGCGTGAGCGCAACTCAGAATGCCGGGGTCACCTGTCCGGCGTAGGTCAGCTCGATGAACTGCCTGGTGGCTGCCCCGGTCAGCAGACCGGCCAGCACACCGACATCGGGATTGGCCTGGTCGTGCGCCGTCGTCACCAGGTATTCGGCGTAGGTCGGGTCACCCCGGTCGCAGTGCAAGGCGGTGTCGGTGTGCACATTGCGTTCCATTGCCTGGTTGCCGAACAGGAACACCGCGTCGAAATCGTCGAGGGCAGAGGGCAGTGTCCAGCTGGTGAGCTCCTTGAACACCAGCCGGCCCGGATTGGCGCGGACATCGGTCGCGGTGGCGAGCTGCCCGGAATCGGGTCGGCAGTCGATCAGCCCGAGCCGGTCCAGCATCATCAGCGAGCGATCCGCATTCACCGGGTCCGCGGGCAGCGCGATTTCGGCGTACTCCGGTAGCGCGGCGAGCTGGGTGACCCGGCTGGAGTACAGGCCGAAAGGCTCGATGTGCACGGCCACCACCGGCACCAGTGCGCTGCGGCTGCGGCGGTTGAATTCGTGCAGAAATGGCAGGTACTGGAAGTAATTTGCGTGCAGTCTGCCGGCCGCGAGCCAGTCGTTGGGCTCGTCGAAGCTGTCGAACACGGTCACCTGCAGGTCGATGCCGGCGGCGGCCAGGTGCTGGCGGATGTTCTCCAGGATCTCCGCATGCGGCACGGGTGTAGCGCCGACCCTAAGGGGGCGTTGGCCTTTCGTGCTGACCGACCGCACGCTGCTCGTCAACATGTCCCGAAGGGTACTGATGTCTGCGTCGATTGCAACGTCGCCCAATGTGTCCGATTGTTACGCCCTTTAACGCACGGTGAATGCAGCGGTGGTTGTCGCGGCGTGACCGCCCTACGGTCGCGACAGCATCATCCGGCCAGCAGGAAGAGCGGTTCCCCATGTCTGAAATCACGGCTGTACCTGAGCAACTGAGCGGCCCACCGGGGGAGCGCAAGCTGCGCGGCAACCTGGGTGTGGCATCCATCGTGTTCATGGTGGTGGCCGCGGCGGCCCCGCTCGGCGTCGTCGGCGGCGTCTTTCCGCTGGGAATCGCCGGTGGCAATGGTGCCGGGTTCCCGGCGACCTTCGTCGTGTCGACGCTCATCCTGCTGCTGTTCGCGGTCGGTTTCACCGCATTGACCCCGTTCGTCGAGGAGGCGGGCGCCTTCTTCTCGTATGTCCGTCATTCCCTTGGCTTCTCGACCGGTATCGGTTTCGGCTTCGTCGCGCTCGTGAGCTACGTCGCCCTGGAGGCCGGGGTGTACGGGCTGCTCGGGCCGGCCGGGGTCGGCGTCGTGACGCTGTTCGGTGGGACCGAGATCCCCTGGTGGGTGCTCGCCGCAATCGCGTTCGCGGTAACGACGTTCCTGGGCTACCGCAACATCCAGCTGTCCAGCCGCGTGCTGGGCGTGCTGCTCACCGCGGAGATCGCGATCATCCTCGTCCTCGACCTGATCATCGTGGCGCGCGGCGGCGGTGACGACGGGCTGTCCACCGGCATCGTCAACCCGTCGACGGTGTTCTCCGGCTCGCTCGGCATCGGACTGCTGTTCGCGATGCTGAGCTACATCGGTTTCGAGGCGACGGCGATCTTCCGCGACGAGGCGAAGGATCCGGAACGCACCATTCCCCGCGCCACTTATGCGGCGCTGATCCTGATCGGCGCCTTCTACGCCGTCACCAGCTGGGCGCTGATCTCGGCGTGGGGCGACACGCAGGCCGTCACCCAGGCGACGGATTCCGGCGGCACGTTCCTGTCGGACGTCGCCCAGACCTACATCAAGGCCGCAGGCAACGACATCATCACGGTGCTCTACTTCACCAGCCTGTTCGCCTGCATCCTGGCGTTCCACAACGTCGCGTCGCGCTACGTGTTCGCGCTCTCGCAGCACCGCGTGCTGCCCCAGTCGCTCGGCATCGCGCACGCTGCGCACGGGTCCCCGCACAAGGCGTCGCTGTGGATCTCGGGCGTCGTCGCGACCAGCATCGCGCTGGCCGTGCTGTTCGGGCTCGATCCCGTCACGCAGTTCTACACCTGGTTCGCGGCGGCCACCACGGTCGGTTTCGTGGTGCTGCTGATCGCCACCAGCGTGGCGGTGCTGGTGTTCTTCGCCCGCGACCGCCGCGGCTACTCGCAGTGGCGGGTGCGCATCGCACCGGCGCTCGGGCTGCTCGGACTGGGCGTCACACTGGTGCTCATCCTGACGAACCTGGAGGGGCTCGCCGGCTCGAATGCGCTGGGCTGGGGCATCGTCGGACTGCTGGTGGTGGCGTTCATCGTGGGCGCCGTCATCGGCCGCCGGGTCAGCGATCCGGCCGGGGTCGTGCGGTCGTGACGGCATCGGTGCGACCCACCGAATCGGCTGCGGCCGCGGATCTGCGGCGCCGGCTCTCGGAGGGCTCGCTCACCGAGATCGAGGTGGCCTGGAGTGATCCGCTGGGCCACGCGCAGGGCAAGCGAATCCCGGCGGCACAGTTCCTGGACCGCGCCCAGGGCAGCGGGTTCGCCTTCTGTGAGGCCTCGCTGGGCTGGAACGCCGACGGCACCGTCATCGACGGTCTGCGGCTGACGAACTGGGACGGCGGATACCCGGACGTGTTCGCGGTGCCGGATTTCAGCACCTTCCGCGGGGTTCCGTGGCGGCCCGGTGTCGGGCACGTGATCTCCGATATCGTCGCGCACGACCGTTCACCGTCGCTGCTGGACCCGCGCGCGGTGCTGCGCCGGGTGCTGGACCGGCTGGCTGGGCTCGGCTACACCGCCAAGGTCGGGGTGGAGCTCGAGTTCTATCTGCTCAATCCGGACGGCACCACGTATCTGGATGACATTCACGCCTACTCGCTGGAGAATGCGAACGCGCTCGACCCGATCCTGTCCGATCTGTACGAGACGCTCGGTGCCTTCACCCGGCTGGAGGGCATCCAGACCGAGTACGGCCCCGGCCAGGTGGAGACCAATCTCGTCTACACCGACGCGCTGGAGGCCGCCGACGACAGCGCCCGGCTGAAGTACGCCGCCAAGGAGGTGGCGCGCCGGCACGGCAAGCTCGCCAGTTTCATGGCCAAGCCGTTCGCCGATCAATCGGGAAGCTCTGCGCACCTGCACATCTCGCTGTGGCGCGACGGCGAACCCGCGTTCGCGAGCACCGGTGGCACCGAGAACGACCTGGCGTTGTTCGCCATCGCCGGGCTCCTGGAGCATCTGCCCTCCATCACCGTCTTCGGAGCGCACTCGGTGAACGCGTACCGCCGCTTCGTGCCCGATTCGTTCGCCCCGGCGACCGTCACCTGGAGCCGCGACAACCGCAGTGCGGCGGTGCGTTCCCTGGTGGAAGCCACGCCGGAGGCCAACCGCATCGAGTTGCGCACCGGCGCCGCCGACGCCAATCCGTACTGGCTGGTCGCCTCGGCGCTGGCCGCTGTGGTGGCCGGGATCGAGGCCGGCCGCAGGCCCGATGCGGCCGAGGGCGGCAACCTCTACGGCTCGGGCACACCGCTGCCCGAGTCGCTCGCGGTGGCCGTGGCCCTGGCAGTGCGCGATGACACCATCACCGAGATCCTCGGTGCCGATTCCGTGGCGGATTTCGCGGCCATCGCGCACAGCGAGTGGCAGGAGTACTCCAAGCAGGTCACCGACTGGGAGCGGCGGCGCTACCTGACGACCTCGTGAGCACCTAACCTGCGGGCGTCCAGCGCACCGGCAGGCGCTTGATGCCGTGGATGAAGGGCGACAGCAGTCGATCCGGCTCGGCGTCGGCCGCCAGATCCGGTATCTGCCGGTGCAACTCCTCGAACGCGACCGTGATCTCGCGACGGGCCAGATTGGCACCGAGGCAGAAATGTGCGCCGCCGCCCCCGAAACCGACATGCGGATTGGGGCTGCGCCGGATGTCGAAACGCCACGGGTCGGTGAAACGGGTTTCGTCTCGGTTCGCCGATCCGTACCACAGGGTGACCTTGTCGCCGGCGGCCATCGCGACACCGCTGAGCTCGGTATCGCGGGTGAGGGTGCGCCGCATGTAGGCCACCGGGGAGGCCCAGCGGACGATCTCCTCCACGGCGGTCGGCGCCAGCGCCTCATAGTCCGACCACCAGAGGTCGCGTTGCTCGGGAAAGCGGCTCAACGCGGCGACACCGTGGCTGATCGCATTGCGGGTGGTCTCGTTGCCCGCGACCACCAGCAGGATGAAGAACGACGCCACCTCCGCCGATGTCAGCTGTTCGCCGTCCACTTCGGCGGCCACCAGTGCGGTGGTCAGATCTTCGCCCGGTCGGGCCCGCCGGTCCTCGGCCAGGTCCTTGGCGTACGCACCGATATCCATGGCGACGTGCGCGAACTCGTCGAAATCGGTGGTGAGGTCGGGGTCTCCGAAACCGAGGATCACATTCGTCCAATGGAAGATCTTGTCGTGATCGTGCTCGTCGATGCCCATCATGTCGCAGATCACCTGCAGCGGAAGTGGGCCGGCCAGCGTCGTCACCAGATCGGCCCGGCCGTCAGGATGGTCGGCGACCATCCGCGAGACCAGGTGGCGAGCGCGTTCACGTACCGATTCCTCGATCCGGGCGAGCACCTTCGGCGTGAAGGCGCTGCGCACGATATTGCGCAGCCTGCTGTGCCGCGGGTCGTCCATGGCGATCATGGACCCGAAGTACTCGGCGAGTTCGGGGGTCTGATCGCCGATGGTGATGTTCGGGCTGGAGCTGAACACGTCGGGGTGCCGGCTCGCGAAGTGCACGTCGTCGTAGCGCGCGAGCGCCCAGTGCCCGGCACCGGCGTCGACACCTTCACCGGTGATCGGGGCGTGGAACGACACCGGGGCCTCCCGGCGCAGGGTCGCGAAGGCGCCGTCCCGGAAATCGTCGTCCTGTGACCAGAACCGCCAGGACCCGAGATCGATCTCGGACAGCTCGACCTGGCGGGGCTGCGATCCGTTGACATGTGTCGCGATCGGCATGGCCGTAGCTTAGGTTCGCCGCGCGCGGGTCACCGGCTTTTGACGGGGCCGCTCAGTCGGGCAGATCGTGGCGCACCACGCGGACCCGTCCGTGTGGCAGGCAGGCCGCGTACCCGTGGTGCTTGCCGTACAGCTCCCACGAGGTGTGCGCGTCGTCGCTGGGAACGTCGATGTGCTGCCCACCGGAAAATTGCAGGTGCAGGCTGCCGTCGTCATCCCAGTCGGCATGCGTGCAGGTGGTACCGGCAAAGTCGAAGAGCGGCTTCTGCTCGTTGCGTACCGCAGTCGGATCGATGGCCACGACCTCGGCCGCGCCCGAGGCGCCGCCGCCGAGTTCCGGCAAGGTCAACTCCATGGGTGCGGAGATGACGAGTTCGTTGTATTCGTCGAGGTTGAGCACCAGACCGTCGCGGAACATGATCCGCTGTAGGGTGCGCCCCTGGATCCATTGTTCGGTCATTTTTCCACTTTGGGCCGTTGCTGGGCCCAGCACAAGAGATGATGGGCGGTTCGCTCCGGAGCGGATCCGTTTCTGTTGTCCAGACTCGGGACCGCTGGTGAAAGCAGCTGGTAGAACGCCTGCCGGAGACCACACCATGCGCGACACTGTTCGCTGATGTAAACGCATCAGGCTCCCGGGCGTAAACTCCACGCAACGGGGGAGGGTTCACGCAACGAGCCGGTCCATGTACGCGCCACTAGTGAAAGGGCTGACTTGCCCGCATCAGACAACCGAGTTCCCGAAACCGGCCTCACACCGCATTTCGAGGACGTTCAGGCGCATTACGACCTGTCGGACGATTTCTTCCGGCTGTTTCTGGATCCCACCCAGACCTACAGCTGTGCCTATTTCGAACGCGACGACATGACCTTGGAAGAGGCTCAGTACGCGAAGATCGACCTGTCGCTGGGCAAGCTGGGGCTGCAGCCGGGGATGAAGCTGCTGGACGTCGGCTGCGGGTGGGGTGCCACGCTCAAGCGCGCCATCGAGCGTTACGACGTCGACGTGGTCGGGTTGACGCTGAGCCGCAACCAGCAGGCCCACGTGCAGGAGCTGTTCGACGGCCTTGACACCGAACGGTCCCGCGAGGTGCTGCTGGAAGGCTGGGAGCAGTTCAGCGGCTCCGTCGACCGCATTGTGTCGATCGGCGCATTCGAGCATTTCGGCGCCAACCGGTACGACGACTTCTTCAAGATGGCCTACTCCGCGCTGCCGGCCGGGGGCTCGATGCTGCTGCACACCATCGTCAAGCCCAGTGATGCCGACTTCAAGGAACGCGGGCTGCCGCTGACCATGACGAAGCTGAAGTTCTTCAAATTCATCATGGACGAGATCTTCCCGGGCGGGATGCTGCCGTTCGTGTCGGTGGTCGAGGAGCATGCCGCCAAGGCCGGCTTCGAGGTGCAACGGGTGCAATCGCTGCGGTTGCACTACGCGCGCACGCTGACGATCTGGGCCGACGCTCTGGAGGCCCGCCGCGACGAGGCGATCGCCATCCAGTCCGAAGAGGTCTACGACCGCTACATGCGGTACCTGACCGGCTGCTCCGAGCTGTTCCGGGACGGGTACACCGACGTCTGCCAGTTCACCTTGCACAAGGCCTGATCCCTAACGCGCGGCTCCCAGCGCCCGGCGCAACTCGTCGGGTACGTCGCGCTTGGCCCAGCTGTCGGTGGACACCACCACGTACACGTTGCGTCCGCGCACCGCGACCTGTTCGGAGCGCTGCGGGTCACCGGCGGCGGTGCGCAGCACCGTGAAGGCGACCGCGAAGCTGGTGGTGCCGATGTGGTCGCAGACCGCCTCGACCCGGACAGCGTCGCGCCAGCGCACCGATGTCCGGTAGTCGATGTCGCTGTGCACGACTTTGAAGTCGACTCCGGACGACATCAGTTGGGCGTAGTCGACGCCGTGCTCGCCGAGCAGCGCGGTGCACGCCTCGTCGAACCAGGTCAGGTAGTGGCCGTTGAACACCACGCCCTGCTGATCGATCTCGGCGTACCGGGGCACGATTTTCAGTGAGCTCACGCCAGTCACCATGCACCACGACTGCGCGCCACCGCTAGCATCGAACGGTGATCTCTGCAGCGGCGGAACGTCGATGAGCGCGCCCACCCTCGTGACGGTCGACGAGATCAGGGCGGCGGCGGATCGGTTGCGCGGCAGCATCATGCGTACCCCGCTCATCCCGGCGCCGTGGGCCGATCACGACCGGCCGCTGTGGATCAAGCCGGAGAGCCTGCAGGTGATCGGCGCCTTCAAGGTGCGCGGTGCGCTCAATGCCATCGGCAGGATCGACGCCGGTCTGCGGCAGCGAGGTGTCGTCGCGTACTCGAGCGGGAACCACGCGCAGGCAGTCGCTTACGCCGCGGCACAATTCGGCATCGACGCGCACATCGTGATGCCCGAGGAGACCCCCGCGGTGAAGGTGGCGCGAACCAGAGGCCATGGTGCCCGGGTGGTGCTGTGCGGCGCGGGTGAGCGCGAAGCGGTTGCCGCGCAACTCGTCGAAGAGACCGGCGCGACGCTGGTGCCCCCGTTCGACCATCCTGACGTCATCGCGGGCCAGGGCACGATCGGCCTGGAGATCGCCGAGGATCTGCCCGATGTGAGGACGGTCCTGGTCCCGGTCAGCGGGGGCGGGCTGGCCTCTGGCATCGGCACCGCCATCCGCGCGCTGTGCCCACAGGCCCAGATATTCGGCGTGGAACCGGAGCTGGCGGCCGACACCGCGGCGGGCCTGCGTCAGGGCAGTCGGGTCAGCATGTCGATCGGGGACCGCAACCGGACCATCGCCGACGGCCTGCGCTCGGAACCGTCGGAGCTGACGTTCGCTCATCTGCAGCAGGTGCTCACCGATGTGCTGACGGTCAGCGAAGACGAAATACGTTCTGCGGTAGCCGAATTGGCCATACAGGCGAGGCTGGTCAGCGAGCCCAGCGGCGCGGTGGCTCTGGCCGCCTACCGACGCCACCGGACACCGCCGGGCAAGACGGTGATGATCCTGTCCGGTGGCAACATCGAACCGGCCCTGCTGGCCCAGATCGTGGCGGACTCACCAACGCGCGGGGTTCACCAGGGGGACTGACACGGCGCAACCGACGCGCGCGCAATGTGACCAGGCATCCTGTTCGGCGGCGGCCTTCAGGCGGCGCCGCCGGCCAGCCCAACCGCACGAACAGTTGGCCGTCGAGTGGCCGAAGCCACGGTTGTACACGTAGACCGTTCCGTGTCGTCGGGTGGTGTCCGCGAACAGATCTTCGAGCAGCATGGACATCATGGGTACATCTCCTTCGTCGACCTGACCTCGGTGTCATGTAGACGTGCTGGCGTGCTTCGATTCTGCGCCAGATCACCTCGGGTTGGCGGGTGCCGCGGGTCACGACTCGGCGCAGATCCCATCAAGCCGAAGTAACTGGTGACCGGTCTCTACCCGGGGCTCTGTGTTGCTAAACCTGGTGCCTGCCCACGTAATTGACGCCTCGGCAGGTTGCTGGTCTAGTGCACGCCCTCCATCAGCCGGCTGATGCGACCGGTGAACGCCAGCACGATCAGACCCGCGGCGATCGCCACCAGGCCGAGGATGCCGAAGTAGGCGAACTCGTGTGCCGGGTCGTAATAGCCCGAGAGCACCCCGGACATGGACGTCCCGAGTCCGACGGAGAAGAAGTACAGCGCCATCATCTGCGCCCGGAATGCCTCCGGCGCAAGTTGAGTGGTCACGGCCAGGCCGATCGGGGAGATCATCAGCTCGGAGACCGCGAAGCCGGCCATGACCGCCACGATGAACAGCGCGGGAACGGCGCGGCCCGTGGTGCCTGCGAACGGGAGGAACAGCAGGAACGCCGCACCCATGCCGATGACGCCGTAGGCGAACTTCCGCGGTGTGGTGGGCGCCCGCTGGCCCAACCGGGTCCACATGACGGCAAACAGTGGCGACAGCACGATGATCCAGACCGGCTCGATCGAGCCGATCCAGCTCGACGGTGCCGTCCACCCGAAGATCGACCAGTTCATCCGTTCGTCCGAGTAGACCGCGAGGACGGTGAAGATCTGCTGGAACAGCGACCAGAACACGGCGTTGGCGATGAACAGCGGAATGAAGGCGCGCACCCGGGTGCGTTCGAGCGCAGTCACTTTGGCGCTGGTCAGCAACAGGGCGAAGTAGCCGATCGCGGCGACGATGATGACGCCGGTGGTGACCTGGGACAGGTTGTCCAGTGTCACCAGCCCGGTCGCGAAGGCGATGACCGCAACGGCGATCACCCCGACCGCGACCCCGACGGCCGGGAACACACCGCTGCGGGGCAGCGGGTTGGGCACCTCCCGTCCGTGCGTCCCCAGGTTGCGGCGGAACACCACGTACTGCACCAGGCCGAGCGCCATACCGATGGCGGCGGCCCCGAATCCGTAGTGGAACCCGACGTGGGTCTGCAGCAGGCCCGTGATCAGGGGCCCGACGAAGGCACCCAGATTGATGCCGAGATAGAACAGCGTGAAACCGCCGTCGGCGCGCGCATCGCCCTTGTCGTAGAGCGTGCCCAGCAGCGATGAGGCATTGGCCTTGAGTGCGCCGGAACCCAGGGCGACGAAAACCAGACCTACTGCTACTCCGGTGATTCCGGGCAGTACCGCCAGCGCGATGTGTCCGAGCATGACGACGACGCCGCCGTAGAACACGGTGCGTTCCATGCCGAGGACGCGGTCGGCCAGCCAGCCGCCCAGCACTGTCGACAGGTACACCAACCCGCCGTAGGCGCCCACAATGCCGGTCGCCGTGGCCTTGGACAGTTCCAGGCCGCCATCGGTGGCCGAGTAGTACAGGTAGTACCCGAGGATGGTGAGCATCCCGTAGAAGGAGAACCGTTCCCACAGTTCGACACCGAACAGGTTCGTCAATCCGATCGGGTGGCCCAACAATGTGCGCGCCGCCTGCTGATCTGTCTGGCCGCCCCCGGCCCGTTCCGACCCAGTCATAGCGCCACCTTCCCACGATGTCCGGTCGGGCCGATGCATTGTCGGAAAGTCGTGGCGGGTCGCTCCCGCCCGGCCAACATCGGCAAACGCTCTGATTGAGCTCACATGTACAGATCGACGAATCAGCAAACGCCAAGCCCGGAATTCCCCTGCACGGGTGGGTTCCTGGCCGCTGCGCAGGTAGTCTCAGCCGGATAACGCGACGGTGGATGCATCGTCACGACGCGGCTGCCTGCGTGCGGCCGAAGAGGGTCCGAAGGGGTACATGTGGACGCGGTGCTCGGCTTGTCGATGACACCAAGGTCGCTGTCAGTGGTGGTCGTCGGCGGCGGTGACCAGCCGGATGGCGGCCGCAACGACGCATACGAGGTCGCCTCGACGGTTCCGACGGTCGGTCGGCCACCGAACGGGCCACCGCCGCGGTGGAGGCGATCGCGGCCGCACGCGGTGAACGGCTCAAATCCATCGGTGTCACCTGGAGTGACGACGCGGACGTCGAGGCGTCGCTGCTGATGGAATCGCTGACCGAATCCGGGTTCGAGAATGTTGTGCCCATCCGCCTGCCCGAGGCCACCGAGGCGCTGGCCCGCGGAATGGCCGATGTCATCGGCTACCGGACCTCCGCGGTGTGCGTCATCGAACCGGACACCGCGATCGCCCTGATCGTGCACACCGGCGACGGTGCCGTGCAGACCGCGATCAACCACACCATCGACTCCGACGAGAGCCTCATCGGCTGGTTGAGCACCGTCTTCGCCCGGGCCGACTGGCAGCCCGAGGCCCTGGTGGTGGTCGGGTCGGCCGGCGGGTTCGACGCCGTGCTGCCCCAACTCGAGGAAGCGCTGTCGGTTCCGGTCTTCGCGCCCGCCGAGGCACCGCTGGCGTTGGCGCGCGGGGCGGCACTCGCCTCGACCCACAATGCCGGGCTGCCGCTGGACTCGAGCCCGTTGTTCTCCTCGGGTGCCGCCGGCCGCCACGCCGCCGCCGACGCATCCCGGGTGACGCCCGCCCGCGTGCTCACCGGCCTGCTGGTGGCCGGGGCGGTGACCTTCGTGGCCTCGGCCTCGGTGGCGGTCGCCGTCCAACTCTCACCGTCCCCGCAGGCCACACCGCAGCCGGCGGTCAGCGCCGAACGCGTCGTCGACAAGGCGCCGGTGGTCCGGCCCGCGCCCAGTGTCGCCGTCCCGCCGCCCGCCGAAGCTCCCGTCATCCCGGAACCGGTCGAAGCGGTCGTCGCGCCGGTCGTCGAACCCGTCGTCGAGTCGGCACCTCCGCCCGAGGTGAACACCGTCGTGGACAACGTCCCCGCCGAGGGGCCGTATGTCCTCGAGGTGCCGGCCGCACCGCCACCGCCGCCCGTCGTGGCGCCGCCGGCCGTGGTCGCACCGCCGCCGGTGGTGGGACCGGTCTATGACCAGCCGAAGAGGCCGCTGCTGCAGCGAATCCGGGACAAGCTGAGGATCGGTGGGGACGATCAGCCGCCGCCGATCATCATGAATCCGCCGATGGGCTGAGCGCCGATGCGCTGCGCTGGCTAACATTTCCCGCACCCGGCACGATCTACCATGTAGTCCATCAGGCCAGGTCCGGATGTCCGGAATCAGGGGAGGTTCGGAACTTGCGCAGAAACTTTCGGAATGTGCTGGTCATGGCGGGTATCGCCGCGGCCGCACTGATCACGTCCACAGCAACCGGTGTGGCTGCGGTGCCCACACCGCCGGCGGCGGTCTCGGTATCGCCGGCCCCCGGCGACGTCGTCGGGGTGGCCTATCCGGTGACCGTGTCCTTCGCCGATCCGGTCCGCGACCGTGCCAGGGCGCAACGCGACATCACCATCTCGGCGGACACCGTCCCGGCCGGCACCTTCGAATGGCTGGACGACGCGACGGTGCGCTTCACACCGACCGATTTCTGGCCGGCCCACTCGACCATCTCGGTGCAGGCGACCGGCTTCAAGTCCTCGTTCGAGACCGGGGCTCAGGTCGTCGGTGTCGCGGACATCAGCGCCTACACCTTCACCGTGAGCATCGACGGTGTCGTCGCGCGGGAAATGCCGGCATCGATGGGTAAGGCCAAATTCCCCACCCCGATCGGCAGGTTCACCGCGCTGGGCAAAGAGAGCGTGGTCGTGATGGATTCGCGCACCATCGGCATTCCGCTGGACGACCCGGAGGGCTACAAGCTGACCGTCTACGACGCGGTGCGGGTTACCTGGGGCGGCGTGTATGTGCACGGTGCTCCGTGGTCGGTGGGTTCTCAGGGGTACGCGAACGTCAGCCACGGTTGCATCAACCTCAGCCCCGACAATGCCGACTGGTACTACAACAACGTCAGCATCGGCGACCCGATCATCGTGCAGGCCTGAGGTTTTCACGTCTGAGCGTGCAGATTGCGCGCTGTCGGTGAGGCTTCGACGGTGCCCGGATCCGGGTAGGTGCCCAGCACCCGGTCGGCGGTGCCACTGCTGGTGACGGTGAACCAGTAGTGCTCGTTCTTGAAGTGGTGCCGGCGATGATTGCGCCAGATCGACCGGTAGACAGCCGTTTTCGGCTTGTAGTCGGTGTGGATCAGGTAGTGGCACCATTCGTAGCCGATGCCGAGCAGCGCCAGGAACGTCAGAAACGTCAGACCCCGCCCGAGGCTGGGGAAGGCGAGCAGAGCGATCGCCACGGCCAACGGCAGTACCCACAGCAGCGACTGCCAGGGGATGAACACCAGCGGCAGATCGCGCGGCTCGACGTGGTGGTCGCGATGCTTGCGCGCCAGCAGCGGATCCACGGTGACACCGGCGATCCGGCGCGGCCGCCAGTGCAGGATGACCACGTGGATCACCCATTCGGCGAACGGGAACACCGCGAGCATGGCCAGCGGTACCACGGCATCGGTGATCTGCCAGTCGCCGACGGCCAGCCGGGTTGCCGCCGCGGCGAGCAGCGCCGCGGTGAGCATCCACGGCGTCGGGTGGCGCCGGAACTCCCGTCCCGCATCGGCCAGGGTGACACCGCGGCGAATGCTCATGCGAGGTCCTCCAGTTCGGTGAGCGCGCCCAGCAGCGCGGTGGTGGCGGGTTCGAGCAGGGCGCGGGCGGCGGCCGCGGCCGCGTCGGTGTTGCCGGTGCGCACGGCGTCGGCGATCGCCCGATACGCCTCGGGGTGGCCGACCTCGGCGGCCATCATCACGGCCAGCGCGGGCAGGGCGGGTTCGTAGGTCGCGCGCAGCGTGTTGTACATCAGCCGGAAGGCGATGGAGTCCGCGCCGTCGACCAGGTGGTCCCAGAAGGTCAGCGCATGACGTTGCCGCTGAACCGGGTCGGTCTCCGCGCTCAGATCGTCGATGGTCGCGTCGAGCAGGGCGGCCAGTTCCGGTCCGCGTCGTGCGGCGGCAAGTTCGGCCACCTTGGGACCGTTGTGCAACCGGGTTTCCAGGATGGAACGCACCACGGCGATGTCGAGTTCGCCGGCCCGGAACAGCAGCCGGGGGAGCAGGTCCAATCCGGCATGCCTGCGGAAATCGCGCACCGTGGTGGTGTCGCCCTGCCGGATGTCCACCAGGCCCGTCGAGGTGAGGCGTTTGAGCGCCTCGCGTACGGCGGGCCGGGACACGCCGAGGACCTCGGCGAGGCGACGCTCGCTGGGCAGCGCGTCACCGGGCTTCATCTCGCCGTTGAGCACCTCGGCGACGATCTGTTCGAAGACATCCTCGGGGACCGAGCGACGGTTGACCGGTTGCAGTGCCATGCATCGAGCATCGCAGCCACCCGGTAAGAGGTCAAGTGGTCATACCAGTGGGACTGACTGCCGACTCGGCAAGTCAGCCCGGGACGCCGGTGTACTCCGGATTGGGCGGCACCGCCAGCGCGATGCCGATGCGGTTGGTGGCGCCGATGAACGCGGCGATGGAGATGCCCTCCAGAATCAGGTGGTCATCGAGGCCGAGCTCGCGCAGCCGGGCGAAGTCCGCCTCGCGGATGGACTGCGGGTTGTTGTTGACCGCGATCGCGAGATCGGCGAGTGCCCGTTCGCGGTCGGTCAGCTCGGCCACCTGGTGGTGATCGATGGCCACCCGCTGGCCGAAGGACCAGTCGCCGGCGACCTTGCCCAGTTTGTTGGCGTGATTTGTGTGGCAGTAGGCGCACCGGTTCTCCCCGGACACGACGGTCGCGATGACCTCCCGCTCACGATCGGTCAGCCCGCCCCGTCCGTCGGTGCCCAGCAGCGGAAGCAGGTAGCCGTTGAGGCGTTCCAGGTCGCCTTCGTTCAGGGACAGCGCGCGAAACCAATTCGACGTCAGCCCCTCGTCGCGTTGTTGCTTGGCGAAGAACCCCTTCACCGCCGGGCGGGACAGCTCGTCGACCTCCGGCACCCGCAGCCGGGAGATGGTGGCCGGGGTCAGCGTGGTCGGGGAATCGGCGGTCGCAGTCATGACTGCACCATGGCGCGCAGGCCGTTGCTTCGGCAACGGTTTTGTGCCCCGCGACGTAAACGGTTGTCAGCGTAGCGCTTCGGCGGTCGAGTCATCGGCGGGCAGGAACGCCTCGATGCTGAGCTCGGCCGCGGTCAGGTCGAGAGCGGTACCGAAGGTCGTGACGGTGCTGAGGAAGGTGAGGACCTGCCCGCCCGGACCCATCAGTTCCAAGGGGACCACGACACCGCCCAGATCGGTGCTCTCATCCAGGCCACCCGGATACGACTCGATCTCGGCGAGCAGCTCGGCGGACTGCGCCGAACCGCTGACCGCGGCCTCGCGCCGCAACCGCCCGATGACGTGATGACGCCACTGCGCCAGGTTGCGGATCCGCGGGGCCAGCCCGTCGGGGTGCAGCGAGATCCGCAGCGCGTTGGGCTGGGCCAGCAGATGGGCGGCCACCCCGTCGAGCAGGATCGCCGCACCCGCGTTGACCTGCAACACATTCCAGCCGCGGTCGATGGCCAGGCACGGGAAGGGGTTGTAGGCGTTGAGAACTCGCTCGACACCGGCCCGCACCGCGGACATCCCGGGATCGTGCAGTGTGCGTTCGGAATACGCGGGGGCCAGGCCGGCGGCAATCAGCAGCTGGTTCTGCTCACGGGCGGGTACCTCGAGAGCCGCGGCCAGCCGCAGCACCATGGCGCGGCTGGGTGCCGATCGTCCGGTCTCGATGAAGCTGACGTGCCGCGCCGACACGTCGGCCTCCAGCGCGAGGTCGAGCTGGCTCAGCCGTCGACGTTGCCGCCACGATCGCATCAACGAACCGAACGGGGGAGTCTGCAGGTCAACACCAGTCACTCCGTCAGTCTTGACCACATCCGGTCACGGCACCATTACCTCACCGGTAATTGCGGCGCTGACCTCTGTGGACGACGGTGGTGGTCATGACAGAGACCCGGAATCCAGACGTCCCCCGGTGGCTGCGCCTCGTGCTCCGGTGCGACCGCGCCGGATCATCCTGGTACATCGGCACCGGTTTTTTCTTCGCGCCGGTCCTCGCGGTGCTCTCACCGTGGCCAGCGCTGACCACGGTGCTGTGGGTGGCGATCGCGCTGGCCGGCCTGTGGCTGGGACTGCTCGGCATCGCGATGGCGACCGGTCTGGCCATCGTGCTCCGGCGTGACGGCGAGATCGACGAGGACTACTGGAGATCCATCCTGGACTATCGAGCGGCRCCCGGAGTCAGTGCGCGACAGGCTGCCTGGTCGCACCGGCATAGTCGACCTGCCAGTGCTTGATGCCGTTGAGCCAGCCCGAACGTAAGCGTTCGGGCTTCTCCAGCGGGGTGAGATCGGGCATGGCGTCGGCGATCGCGTTGAACATCAGATCGATGGTCATCCGGGCCAGGTTTGCGCCGATGCAGTAGTGCGCGCCGGTGCCGCCGAAACCGACGTGCGGGTTGGGATCGCGAAGGATGTTGAAGCTGAACGGATCCTCGAAGACCTCTTCGTCGAAGTTGGCCGAGCGGTAGAACATCACCACCCGCTGTCCCTTCTTGATGGGCACTCCGTCCAGTTCGGTGTCCTCCAGCGCGGTGCGCTGGAATGACGTGACCGGTGTTGCCCACCGGACGATCTCGTCGGCGGCAGTGCCGGGGCGGTCGCGCTTGAACAGCTCCCACTGGTCGGGGAAGTCGGTGAACGCCATCATCCCCTGGGTGATCGAATTGCGCGTGGTCTCGTTACCCGCCACGGCCAGCAGGATGACGAAGAACCCGAACTCGTCGTCGGAGAGCTTGTGGCCCTCGACATCGGCCTGCACCAGTTTGGTGACGAGATCGTCGGTGGGATTGGCGGACTTCTCCGCCGCCATCTGCATGCCGTAGGTGATCAGTTCCACCGAGGCGCTGATCGCGTCGTTGTTCGCGAACTCCGGATCCTGGTCGCCGACCATCTGATTGGACCAGTGGAACAACTTCATCCGGTCCTCTTGCGGCACGCCCATCAGGCCCGCGATGGCCTGGAGAGGCAGTTCGCAGGACACCTGCTCGACGAAGTCGCCGCGGCCCTCGGCGAGGGCCGCCGCAGCGATCTCCCGGGCCCGGTCGGCCAGGTCGGCGCGCAGCTGTTCGACGGCACGCGGCGTGAATGCCCGGGACACGATCTTGCGCAGATGCGTGTGGTGCGGTGCATCCATGTTCAGCAGCACGAACTTGCCGGAGTCGATCTGCGCCTGGACGGTGCCGTCGGCGTAGCGCGGCAGGGCGGTCTTCTCCAGGCTGGAGAAGACGTCACTGCGCCGCGAGACCTCCTTGACGTCCTTGTGCTTGGTCACGACCCAGAAGCCGCCGTCACCGAACCCACCCTTGTCGAGCGGCTGCTCGTTCCACCAGATCGGAGCCACCTTGCGCATCTGGGCGAGTTCGTCGACCGGGAGTCGTTCGGCGTAGATGTCGGGATCGGTGAAATCGAAACCGGTGGGCAGGTCGGGTGTCGGCATTGCACAACCTCCGCAATAGGCACTGGTGGCGTTACCGCATTGTGAACCAGCGGTACACCTCGCGTCCTGAAGTCGGACAAGGTGACCGAGGCTGACAGAACACACCCGGAAACTCATATGAAAGTCACAGCAGTCTCAGCTGTAACGAAATAGGCCCCGCGACGGAAAATCCATAGAGCAGTATGTTCACCAGAAAGGAGCGTCGGCGATGATCGATGTCGGAGCCAAGGTGTTGAGCGCAGCCATCGGAGGCGGATTCGCCGCATTGATGTTCGCCGCCCCGGCCGTCGCCGAACCCGCCCCGCCCCCACCTCCCGCGCCGGTGGTGGATGTGGCTCCCGTGCCGGCAGCCCCGGCGTCCGCCGTCTCGGTACAGGCAGCCCCGGCACCGGCGCCCACCGAGGGCGTGCCGCACCTGCCCAGCCCGGAAGCTCTGCCGCCGGGCTCGACGATGGATCCCAGCGTCATGGCCGGTGGCGAATCCCCGAACGTGAGTTACCTGCGGGATCTGTGGCACGCGGTGCAGAACCAGGAGCTCAGCGGTAAGGAAGCCCTGCTGCTAGGCATCTCGCAGCGCAACCTGAACACCCCGATCCCGGCCCAGGCGCCGGGCCCGAACGTGCCGATCACGCCCGCCGGTCCGGCGTCCGGCCCGGCCGCGGGGCCGGCTCCCGCCGCCCCCGCTGCTCCGGCGCCTGCCGATCCCGCGACGCCCTAAACCCCGACGGGGTCGATACGCGCCGGCACGTGCTTGTGCCACGGCGTGCCGGCAAAGGCGTCGCGCCAATCCGACGCGGTCAGCGCATTGGGTGCGACCCCCGGTGCCGTCACGGTGCCGTCGACCGCGGCGAAGTCCAGCCCGTAGCCGTTGGGCAACGAGGCGTGCCCGGGCAACATGGCCTCGCTGATCTCGACGCAGGCCTCCGCGGCACCGGAGGCGGTGGTGATGCGGGCGCGGCCTCCGTCGGTCAATCCCAGTGAGCGGGCATCCTCGACGCTGACCCGCAGCGCGCCGTCGGTATCGCGTTTGCGCCACACCGGGTCCCGGATGATGTCGTTGGCCGTGAACGCGCGGCGTTCCCCGGCCGACAGCACGATCGGATATTCGCTGCTGGTCAGCAGCGGGCGGTCGGTGGCCAGCGCGCCGAGTTCGGTGATCAGTTCCGGGATCTCGAGCGCGATGCGGCGGTCCGCGTGGCTGATCAGCGCCCAGTCGTCGGCGTACTCGTGTTCGGTGAAGGTCAGCCCGGAGCGGCTTCCCAGGATCGCGGTGAACAAGGCGTTGCCGTCGGTGTGCCCGGCGCGCTGCACCGCCTCCGGATAGGTCAACGCCACCTTCTGCGCCAGCCCCCACAGACCGGCCGCGCCGGCCAGCCCGTCGGGCAGGCTCGGGCCCAACGTCTCGTAGAGCACATAGGGCAGCACTTTGCCCAGCGACGGATTTGCGCCGAGCGCGGCGAAGAAGGCCTGCGTGTACGCCTCCAGCCCGTCGGCGGCGGCCCGGCGCAACGGGTGCAGCTCGGCATCGTCGACGACGCCGAGTTCACGTACCAGCCGCGCCCAGATCTCCGGCTCGGGCAGGGTGCCCGGTAGCGGGTCCAGCAGCGGGTGGCGAAGATGGAAGGTGTTGTGCGGGAACTCGAGATTGAAGAAGGTCGCCTCGACCTTCTCGAACTGGCTGGCCGCGGGCAGCACGTAGTGCGCCAGACGCGCCGTCTCGGTCATCGCGACGTCGACCACCACCAGCAGCTCCAGCGCGCGCAGCGCGTCGCCCACCGCGGCAGAGTCGGCGATCGAATGCGCCGGGTTGCTGCTCTCGACGATCATGGCGCGGAACCGGTCGGGATGGTCGCCGAGGATTTCCTGGGGCACCGCATTGGAGGGCACCAGGCCGGCGATGATCGGTGCCCCGGTGACCGGGGTGCGGCCCACACCACCGGCGCCGAACAGCGGCGCGAAGGTCGAATGCAGATGCTGGCCACCGCGTTTGGCGAAGTTGCCGGTGAAGATCCACAACAACTTGTTCAGGTACGAGCACAACGTGCTGTTGGGTGCCTGCTGGATACCGAGATCCTCGAAGACCGAAACACTTGCGGCCGCGGCGATCCGGCGCGCTGCGTTCCGCAGCAACTCCGCGTCCACCCCACTGCGCCGGGCGTAATCCTCGACGTCCACCTCGGCCAGCGCCCGCCGTACCGGTTCGACGCCGGTGACATGCTCGGCCAGGAACGCCTCATCGCACAGGTTTTCCTGCACCAGCACCGCCGCCAGCGCGGTCAGGCACCAGGCGTCCGTGCCGGGCCGCACCCGCAGATGGAAGTCGGCGAGCTTCGCGGTATCGGTGATCACCGGGTCGATGACGATCATGGACCGGGCCGGGTCCTTGGCGATCTCGTTGAGCACCGTGCGGGCCCGCGGAAAGCTCTGCGACATCCACGGGTTCTTCCCGACGAACACCGAGACCTCGGCATGCTCGAACTCGCCACGGGTGTGCCCGCCGTAGAGCTGGCTGTCCACCCAGAACTCACCGGTTTTCTCCTGCGCCAGGGCATTCGAGCGGTACCGGGCGCCGAGTGCCTTGAGGAACGCGCCGCTGTAGGCGCCGCCGAGGTGGTTCCCCTGGCCGCCGCCCCCGTAGTAGAAGATCTTGTCCCCGCCGTATTCGTCGCGGATGCGGGCGAAGCCCTCGGCGATCTCGGTGATCGCGGTGTCCCAGTC
>NZ_JBFUKN010000054.1:0-41601 GCF_056400845.1 Mycobacterium sp. P4_H6
TACGAGGGCACCACCGCGATCCAGGCGCAGGACTTCTTCTTCCGCAAGATCATCCGCGACAAGGGCCAGGCGCTGGCCTACCTGTCCGGTGAGATCGACACCTTCGTGAAGAACGCGACCGGCAACGGCCGCCTGAAGGCCGAGCGCGCACTGCTGGCGACCGCCCTGGAGGACGTGCAGGGCATGGCCGCCACGTTGACCGGTTACCTGATGGCCTCGCAGGAGGATCCGTCCGCCATCTACAAGGTGGGCCTGGGTTCGGTGCGCTTCCTGATGAGCGTCGGCGACCTGGTCATCGGCTGGCTGCTGCAGCGTGAGGCCGCCGTGGCGATCGAGAAGCTCGACGCCGGCGCCACCGGTGCGGACAAGGCGTTCTACGAGGGCAAGATCGGCGCCGCGTCGTTCTTCGCCAAGAACTTCCTGCCGCTGCTGACCAGCACCCGCACGGTGCTCGACGCCATCGACAACGAAGTGATGGAACTGGACGAAGCAGCTTTCTGAGTCTCTGAGTTCCAAAGACCAAGGACCCCCGGCGATCCCGGGGGTCCTTGCGTTTGGTGGCGAAACTCGCGTACCCGGGGTAATCCGCGCTCGAATCGGCCCCGGTACGCGAGTTTCGCCGAGTCGTTCTGCTCACAGCAGCACCGCATGCGCGAATGCCGTTGCGCGCGGCAGTGTCTAACCCATGACCGAGAAACCACCCCTGTTCGGCCGGCAGCTACGCGAGGATCTGTACCGCAAGCGCGTCCTCGTGCTCGACGGCCCCCTCGACGACGACAACGGCGCCGTGCTGATGGCGCAACTGCTGACGCTGGCCTCCGATTCCGATGACGATGTCGCCCTGTGGATCCACTCCCCCGGCGGTTCGGTGCCGGCCATGCTCGCGATTCGCGATGTGATGCGGCTGATTCCCGCCGATGTGTCCACGCTGGCGCTCGGACTGGCCTGCAGCGCAGGACAATTCCTGCTGTCGTCCGGCACGCCGGGCAAGCGGTTCGCACTTCCGCACGCACGCATCCTGATGCACCAGGGGTCGGCGGGTATCGCCGGTTCCGCGGTCGAGGTGGAGGTGCAGGCCGACGATCTGCGGCACACCCGCGACACCGTGCTCGCCATCATCGCCGCGGATACCGGCCAGGACGTCGAGCGCATCTTCACCGACTCCCTGCACGATCGCTGGTTCACCGCCGAGCAGGCACGCAGCTACGGGTTCATCGACCACATCGTCGGCGAGTTCGGGCAGATCGCCCCGAACCGTAAGCAGCAGTTGGGAATTCACGCATGAGTGAGGCTCGCCGAACGAATCGACAGACGACATGCGGGACCCGAGCCTGCGAGGGAACCGCATGAGTACCTACACCATCCCCAATGTCATCGCGCGCACCCCCAGCGGCGAGCGCATCATGGACGTCTACTCGCACCTGCTCACCGAGCGCATCGTCTACCTGGGCACCGCCATCGATTCCGGCATCGCCAACGCCCTCATCGCCCAACTGCTGCATCTGGAGGCCGACAACCCGGAACAGGAGATCGGGCTCTACATCAACTCCGAGGGTGGCGATCTGTCGGCGATGCTCGCCGTCTACGACACCATGCGCTTCATCAAAGCCCCGGTGGCGACCACGTGCGTCGGGCAGGCCGTGGCGACCGGGGCCGTACTGCTGGCCGCCGGTGAGCCCGGGCGTCGTTCGGTGCTGCCGCACACCAGGGTGGTGCTGCACCAGCCGGCCGCCCAGGGCCGCGGCACCATCCCGGATCTGATCCTGCAGGCCGACGAGGTGGTCCGGATGCGCAATCAGCTGGAATCGATCCTGTCCCGGCACACCGGCCGCGGCGTCGAACAGCTCCGGCACGACACCGACCGCGACCGGGTGTTCGACGCCGAGGGCGCGGTGGCCTACGGCCTGGCCGACCGGGTGCTGGATCAGCGGGCCTAGGACCCGCCGCCTAGGCAGCCAGCAGCGTCACACCGCCGGTGCYCCCGTCGGGCAGGAGCGGAGCGACCCGGGAAGTCGCGGAAGTCGGGCGCCGGGTGAGATCGGCCGAGATGCCGCCGAGCAGCCGCCCGAGCTCGATGTTCAGCGCCCCGCACACGGCGGCGATCATCTCGCTGGACGGCTCCTTGCGGCCGCGCTCGATCTCGGAGAGGTACTGCGGTGACACCCCGGCACGGGCGGCGACGTCGACCAGCCGGTCACCGCGGCGCCGGCGGGTGTCGCGGAGCCGCCGGCCGAGGACTTCCCGCCACAAGGGCTCCGGCTCGCGCGACGGCCTGCGGTCCGGGTGGATGCGAATGATGTCGCCCATGCCAGCATCATGGCCGCAATCATCGGGCTGCGGCGCGTTGTTCACCATGGGCAGAAGACGTGTGGGCGGGTTCGGGAGGACTGTCGGTCTTTCGACCTCGAGGGCGTCCTCATATACCTTTCGGTATCTCGCGCGGCCGGAGTTTCACCTCGTCCCGGCTCTTTGGATGTGTCACTCCCGAACCCGTCGTGCGGTCGACTGTACGCCTGTGACGACAATCACACCAGAGGTTTTTCGGCGCCTTCCAGGTCGACGTCCAGCGCCCGCAACAACGCCCTCGTTCGGTCCCTGACCTCGGGCGACTTGTCGTAGACCACGCCCACATATTCGTGCACGCCGGCGGCGCGCAGCTCGTCGATACGGGCGGTCACGGTCTCCTCGTCCCCGATCAGCACGGCGTCTTCGGGCCCGGCGTAGCCCTCCCGGTCGAGCATGGCGCGGTAGGACGGCAGGTGCCCGTACATCGCGAACTGCTCGGCGGCCTGGCTGCGCGCGCCGTCGACGTCATCGGTGACGCTGATGGGCAGCGCGGCCACCACCCGGACCGAACGCCCTTCGGGGGCGGCCGCGGCCCGCAACGCCGGGCCGACATGTTCGGCCAGCGTTTTCGGCCCGGTCATCCAGGTCACGGTTCCCGCGGTGCGGCGCCCGGCAATTTTCAGCAGCTGCGGGCCCAGCGCGGCGATGTACACATCGGGTTGCGGTGCGCCGGGGATCTGCAGCGCGCCGCGGGTCGTGTAGATCTCGCCGGGCGCATCGGCGGGTTCGCCCGCCAGCAGCGGCAGCAGCCCGTCCAGATACTCGTTGAGCCGTCGCACCGACCGGTCCCACGGAATGCCCCACATGCCTTCGGTGACGGCCGCGTGCGTCATCCCCAATCCGAGGATGAAGCGACCTCCAGCGATCAGGTTGAGCGTCAGCGCGCGCTGCGCCAGCTGCATCGGATGTTGATTCTGGATCGGCACCACCCCGGTGCCGACCTCGATGGTGTCGACCTCACGCAGGGCCACCGCCAGCACGGTCAGCAGGTCCGGCTCGTACGGCATCTGGGTCATCCAGATCCGGCGGAAACCCTCGTCGCGCAACTTTGCGAATTCCGACACGACGCCGTCGACGAGGGACGTGCCGCCCGATCCGGACAGTGACCCGAGGATGCTGATCTGCATGCACCTCATGATGCCCGCCGAATCGTGACCGAAACCGAGACACGGCTGGGAAACTTCGGCCCGAACTGGTTCTCGTCGGTGATGGGGACCGGGATCATCGTCGTCGCGGGCGCGACGCTGCCGGTCCAGCCACCCGGGCTGCGGGTGTTCACCGACATCGTCTGGGTCTTCGCGGCGCTACTTCTGGTGGCGCTCCTCATCACGGTCACCGTGCAGTGGTTCCGCCACCCCACCGTCGCACGCGGGCATGCGCGCAATCCGCAGATGGCGCATTTCTACGGCGCCGCACCCATGGCGCTGCTGACCGTCGGGTCCGGCACCATGCTCGTCGGCAAGGATCTGATCGGCGAAAGCCTGGCCGTCGACATCAACTGGGTGCTGTGGTCGGCGGGCACCATCGGCGGTCTGTTCACCGCGATGACCATCCCGTACCTGATGTTCACCCAGCTCAACGTGGGCCCGGACGCCGCCTTCGGCGGTTGGCTGATGCCGGTGGTGCCGCCGATGGTGTCCGCTGCGTCGGGGGCGATGCTGATCCCGCACATGGCCCCGGGCACGGGACGGACGACCATGTTCTACGGCTGCCTGGCGATGTTCGGGCTGTCACTGATCGCCGCGCTGATCATCATCACGATGATCTGGAGCCGGCTGGCCCTGTACGGCACCTCCGGCACCGCGCGGGTCCCGACGCTGTGGATCGTGCTCGGTCCGCTGGGCCAATCGATCACGGTGGCCGGGCTGCTCGCCAACGAGGCGCACCTGGCCGTCGCACCGCAGCTCGCCGCCGGAATGGGGATCTTCGCGATCCTGTTCGGGGTGCCGGTCTGGGGTTTCTGCGTGCTGTGGATCGCCCTGGCCACCGCGCTCACGGTCCGCACCCTGCGGCGCGGGATGCCGTTCGCGTTGACCTGGTGGAGCCTGACGTTCCCGGTCGGGACATTCGTCACCGGGACCACCCAGCTGGCGGTGCACACCGGGCTGCCGGCGTTCGAGGTCGCCGCCTCGGCGGCCTACGCCGGCCTGCTGTGCACATGGGCCCTGGTCGCGGTGCGGACCGCGCGCGGCAGTCTGGCGGGCAGCCTGTTCGCGCCACCCGGAGCGGGGCCGGTCACCGCATCCAAGGACGTGGGCGAGAAATAGAGAAGCCCCGTGTTGCCGTCGGGTCGGGGGGTCAGACGGSAACACGGAGCTATCCCATGTATCGACGGTGCTCCGGCGAGCGTTACAGGAATCCGAAAAACTTTTTTCTGCAACTTTCCGGGCCGGGCCGAAACTGTATTCCAGCAGGGAAAACGCGAGTAGGCGCCGTCCGGAACACAGTTTCGGCGACGTGACTAGGCCTCCAGGATGGCCGTCACACCCTGCCCACCTGCGGCGCAGACCGAGATCAGGCCGCGCACCGGCTGCCCGGTCTCCTTCTTCTTCTCCGCCAGCTGCTTGGCCAGCTGCGCGACGATGCGCCCGCCGGTCGCGGCGAACGGGTGCCCGGCCGCCAGCGAGGAGCCGTTGACGTTGAGCTTGCTGCGGTCGATGGCACCCAGCGGGGCGTCCAGTCCGAGTCGGCCCTTGCAGTAGTCCGGTGACTCCCAGGCCGCCAGCGTGGCCAGCACCACGGAGGCGAATGCCTCGTGGATCTCGTAGAAGTCGAAGTCCTGCAGGGTCAGGCCGTTGCGGGCGAGCAGCCGCGGCACCGCGTAGGTCGGCGCCATCAGCAGCCCGTCCGGCCCGTTGACGTAATCGACCGCGGCGGTCTCCCCGTCGACGAAGTACGCCAGCACCGGGAGGTTGTGCTCGGCGGCCCACTCCTCGGTGGACAGCAGCGCCACCGATGCGCCATCGGTCAATGGCGTGGAGTTGCCCGCGGTCATCGTCGCGTCACCGTTGCGCACACCGAAGACAGGCTTGAGCTTGGCCAGCTTCTCCGGCGACGAATCGGCACGCAGATTGTTGTCGCGGTAGACGCCGAGGAAGGGGGTGACCAGGTCATCGAAGAACCCGCGGTCATAGGCGGCGGCCATGTTGCGGTGGCTGGCCGCGGCGAGCTCGTCCTGATCGACGCGCTTGATGCCCATCTCCTTGGCGGTGATGGCGGCATGCTCGCCCATCGACAGCCCGGTGCGGGGTTCGCCGTTGGTGGGGATCTCCACACCGAGGGCGGCGGGCAGCTTGCCGACCAGCTTGAGTCGATCGAGGTTGGACTTGGAGCGGCGCAGGCTGAGCAATACGCCGCGCAGGTCGTCGCCGAACGCGATGGGCGCATCCGAGGTGGTGTCCACGCCGCCGGCGGCAGCCACCTGGTAACGGCCGCGGGCGATCCCGTCGGCGGCGGCGATCGCCGACTGCAGGCCGGTGCCGCAGGCCTGCTGCAGGTCGATGCCCGGGGTGTAGGGCGACAGGGAGCTACCCAGCACGCTTTCGCGCATCAGGTTGAAATCGCGGCTGTGCTTGAGCACCGCGCCACCGATCACAGCGTCGAGCTTCTCGCCGCGCAATCCGAACCGTTCGGCGAGGCCGTCCAGGACGGCGGTGAACATGTCCTGGTTGGAGGCATTCGCGTAGGCGCCGTCGGAGCGCACGAAGGGGATCCGGTTTCCGCCGAGGACGGCGACGCGGCGGTCATTGGTTTCTGAAGGCATGCCCCAAGGTTACCCGCAAACCTTACTCTGGAGTAAGTTAGTACCCATGGCTTCCGACCTGTTCTCCCAAGTGGTCAATTCCGGGCCCGGATCATTCCTGGCCAAACAACTCGGCGTTCCGCAGCCCGAAGAGCTGCGCCGCTACCGCGCCGGCCAGCCGCCGCTCGCCGGATCGCTGCTGATCGGCGGGGAGGGCCGGGTGGTCGAACCGCTGCGCGCCGCCCTCTCCGACGACTACGACGTCGTCTCCGACAACATCGGCGGGCGGTGGGCCGACTCGTTCGGCGGGCTGGTGTTCGACGCCACCGGTATCACCGAACCCTCCGGGCTCAAGGAGCTCTACAAGTTCTTCACCCCGGTACTTCGCAACCTCGGCGCCTCGGGCCGGGTGGTCGTCATCGGCACCACCCCGTCGGGCACCGGCACGGCGCACGAGCACATCGTGCAGCGCGCCCTGGAGGGGTTCACCCGATCACTGGGTAAGGAACTGCGTCGCGGCGCGACGGTCTCACTGGTGTACCTGGCCGACGACGCCGACGCGGGCGCCTCCGGCCTGGAATCGACGCTGCGTTTCATCCTGTCCGGCAAGTCCGCGTTCGTCGACGGGCAGGTCTTCCGGGTCGGTGCCGCCGCGTCGCAGGCGCCTGCGGACTGGGACAAGCCACTGGCAGGCAAGGTCGCCGTGGTGACCGGCGCCGCCCGCGGTATCGGCGCGACCATCGCCGAGGTCTTCGCCCGCGACGGCGCCGCGGTGGTCGCCGTCGACGTACCGGCCGCCGAGGAGGCGCTGAAGGAGACCGCCGAGAAGGTGGGCGGCACGGCGCTCGCGCTGGACGTCACCGCGCCCGACGCGGTGGACCAGATCGTCGCGCATCTCACCGAGCACCATGGCGGCAAGGTCGACGTCCTGGTCAACAACGCCGGTATCACCCGCGACAAGCTGCTCGCCAACATGGACGAGCCGCGTTGGGATTCGGTGGTCGCGGTGAATCTTCTTGCGCCGCTGAATCTCACCGAGGGCCTGGTCGCCGCCGGTGTGCTCGGCGAGGGCGGCCGGGTGGTCGGCCTGTCGTCGATGGCCGGTATCGCGGGCAACCGTGGCCAGACCAACTACGCGGCGACCAAGGCCGGCATGATCGGCATCGTCGAAGCCCTGAGCCCGTCCCTGGGCGAGAAGGGCATCACCATCAACGCCGTGGCTCCCGGGTTCATCGAGACCAAGATGACCGAGGCCATCCCGCTGGCCACCCGCGAGGTGGGCCGCCGGCTGAACTCGCTGTTCCAGGGCGGCCAGCCCGTCGACGTCGCCGAGACCATCGCCTACTTCGCGAGCCCGGCGTCGAATGCGGTCACCGGCAACACCATTCGGGTCTGCGGCCAAGCCCTGCTGGGGGCGTGATGAGCGCTTGCGCGAAGAACAAAGGACACCGGTATGTCGCAACCTAACGGTCTCGTCAACATGGCACGGGCCGTCGCCGGCGCGCTGCCGTTCGTACCGCGTGCCGGTGGCCTGCCCGACCGCACCGTCCACGTCCCCGAACTCCGGATCGACCCGGCCAACGTCGCCGCGTACGCGAACGTCACCGGGCTGCGCTTCGACAATGCCGTGCCGCTGACCTACCCGTTCGCGCTGACCTTCCCGACCATGATGTCGCTGGCCACATCGTTCGATTTCCCTTTTGCGGCAATGGGTTCGGTGCACACCGAGAACCACATCACCCAGTACCGGCCGATCACCGTCAGCGATGCGCTGGACGTGTCGGTGCACGCGGAGAACCTGCGCGAGCACCGCAAGGGCCTGCTGGTGGATCTGGTGACCAGCATCAAGATCGGCAACGATCTGGCCTGGGAGCAGACCACCACCTTCCTGCACCAGCAGCGCACCAGCCTGTCCGGCGAGCCGCGGCCCGAGCCGCCCAAGCAGAAGAAGCTGCCACCGCCGAACGCGGTGCTGAGCATCTCGGCGGGCCAGATCCGCTCCTATGCCTCGATCGGCGGTGACCACAACCCGATCCACACCAGCTCACTGGGCGCCAAGCTGTTCGGGTTCCCCACCGCCATCGCGCACGGGATGTTCAGCGCAGCAGCCGTGCTCGCCAATATCGAGGGCCGGCTGCCCGATGCGGTGAAGTACTCGGTGCGCTTCGGCAAGCCGGTGCTGCTGCCGGCGCGCGCCGGGCTCTACGTGGACGCCACCGACAATGGTTGGGAGTTGGCGCTTCGGCACCTGTCGAAGGGCTACCCGCATCTGACGGCATCGGTGACCGGGCTGTCCTAACCCTTGTCGGTCGGCTTACCCTTCAGGCCGCGCCAGAACAGGTTGATCATCAGTTCGGTGGCGTCGTGCACGCCGGCGTCACCGGTGCTGACCCGGTCCGCGATGGCCTCGCCGGCACCCACCAGCGCAACGGCCATCATGTTGAAATCGGCGTCCGGCTCCGGGTTTCGGGTACCGGACTGCAACAGCCTGCCGACCAGATCGATGATCCGTTCCCGACCCTCACGCACGGTGTGCGCGAACGCCTGCGAACTGGTCGCCTGGCTGTAAAGCACGATCCACGACGCGCGGTTGCTGTCGATATAACCGAGGAACGCGCCAACGGCGTTGCTCAGCATGTCCTTTGGGCTTTGCGTGAAGTCGATCTTGCCGCGCACCTCGTCGACGAATCGGTTCAGTTCACGGTCCAGGCACGCCCCGAAGAGATCTTCCTTGGAGCCGTAATAGAGGTAGAGCATCGGTTTGGAAATCTGCGCCTCGGCGGCGATGGCATCCATCGACGTCTCGTGATAGCCGTTGATGGAGAACATCTGCACGGCAGCGTCGAGCATCTGCTGCTCGCGCACCGCGCGCGGCAACCGCTTGGTTCCACCGGCCATCGGCTCAGAGTACGGGTGATCAGCGGCCGCAGTTGGGGTTAGGCCCCTTGGAGGCCGCCACCCGCTGCACCGACGCATCCACCGCGGCCTGGGACAGCTCGCCGGCGGCGACCGCCTGCTCGAGGCGGTCCAGGACGGCGGGAACCTCGGCGGTGGTGATCCACAGCGCGACATCGGCGCCGGCCTGCAAGGACTTCAGCACCGCCGCCGCGACTCCGTACTGCTGGTTGATCGCGGCCATGCTGGACAGGTCGTCGGTGTAGACGAGGCCACCGAAACCGAACTCGGTGCGCAGCAGGTTGTAGGCCGCGGGACTCAGGCTGGCCTGCTCGCCGCCGGTCAGCCCGGGCACCTGCATGTGGCCCACCATCACCGCCACCGGCGGCTGGGCAGTCAACGTGCGGTACGGGACCAGGTCGTCGTTCTGCAGTTCGGCCAGCGGCGGGGTGGACACGGCACCGGTGTGCGAGTCACCCGAGGCGCGCCCGTGGCCGGGAAAATGCTTGAGCACCGGCAGCACGCCGGCGTCGCGCAGGCCGCGCGCATAGGCGCCGGCGTACTCGGTCACCGTCTCCGGATCGTCCCCGAACGAGCGGTCACCGATCGCGGCGCTCTCACCGGTCACGTCGACGACCGGCGCGAAATCCACGGTGATGCCCAGGCCGCGCATGGCCCGGCCGCGCTCGAGCGCGATCCCGTACACCTCGTCGGGGGTCTTGGTCTGGGCCAGCTCCCGTGCCGAGGGCTGGCTGCCGATCACACCGGCCAGCCGGGACACCCGGCCGCCCTCTTCGTCGACGCTGACGGCCAGCGACAGCGGGCCCGAGTTCGCCGCGATGTCGGCCAGTGGCGCACCGAGCATCGACTTGTCGGTCCAGCTGCCGATCATGATGCCGCCGACATGCTGGTCGGCGACCACCGCGCGGGCGTCGGCGGCGTTGCTGACACCGACCATCAGCAGCTGGGCGAGCTTGTCGCGCGTCGACAGGGTGGCGATATCGCAGGAGCCGGGCGCCGGTGCGGCCGGCAGCGGCTGATCGAAGGAGGCGTTGCTCGGCACGGGCGCGCCGCTGCTCGCCGGGGCCGGCGGGGCGGCCGCCTCCTGCGGTTCGGCGGGCGAGCAGGCCAGCAGGAGACCGGACAGCGCGGTCAGGGCACAGAGTGCGCGCGACATCGACATGGGTCTCGAGACTAGCGGTCCGTGCTCGATCGGCAGCCGTTCACCAGACCTGCAGTGCGCACGGGACCCCGTGGGACTGCAGCCAGCTGCGCTCGCCGACGGCCATGATCGTGTCGGCTGCGGCACACACCGCGTCGAGCAGGTCGGCGTCCGGACCGACGCCCAGTGCGGCCCGCAGCGCCGGCAGGTCCTCGGGGTCCACCGACACGTGATATTCGTATCCGTCCAGGTAGGCGCGGTCGAACCCGGCGAACACCACGGCGCCGGTGGGCCCGAGGCTCACCCACACGGTGCACGTCGCCGAGCGCCAGAACTCCCGCTCCGCCGAAGTCACCCCACCATTCTGACGTGCTAGGTTGGCGGGCATGGAACGGTTCGTCGTGCCCGCTGCGGCCAGCGTTGTGGTCGGCCTGCTGTTGGGCGCGGCGGCGATCTTCGGCGTGACGCTGATGGTCCAGCAGGACACCAAGCCACCGGTGCAATCGGGAGACCCGGCGTCCTCGGTGCTCAACCGCGTTGAATACGGCGACCGGGCCTGACCCGGGCGCGCCGGCAGCCGGAGTTCGGAATCAACTGTCGCGGCGTTGGCTGTGGCTGGTCGGCACCGCATTTCTGATACTGGCGTTCATCCAGTCGCCGGGCCGCATCTCTCCTGACACCAAACTCGATCTCACCGCCAACCCGCTGCGGTTCCTCGCACGTGCCGCCGATCTGTGGAACAGCGACCTGTCGTTCGGGCAGGCCCAGAACCAGGCCTACGGCTACCTGTTTCCGCACGGCGCGTTCTTCCTGGCCGGCGATGTGCTGGGCGTGCCGGGCTGGGTGACCCAACGGTTGTGGTGGGCGCTGCTGCTCACCGTCGGGTTCTGGGGCCTGCTGCGGGTGGCCGAGGCGCTGGGGATCGGCACCACCAGCGCGCGGATCATCGCCGCGACGGCGTTCGCCCTGTCCCCGCGGGTGCTGACCACCCTGGGCGCCATCTCCTCGGAGACGCTGCCGATGATGCTGGCGCCGTGGGTACTGCTGCCCGTGATCTACGCCATGCGAGGCGACGACCGGATCCGGTTGCTGGCCGCGCGTTCGGCAGCGGCCGTGGCGCTGATGGGCGCGGTCAACGCCGTCGCCACCCTGACCGGCTGCCTGGCCGCCGTCATCTGGTGGGCGGCGCACCGCCCGAACCGGCAGTGGTGGCGGTTCACCGCATGGTGGGCGCTGTGCACGGCGTTGGCCATCACCTGGTGGTCGGTCGCGCTGGTGATGCTGGGCCGCATCAGTCCGCCGTTCCTGGATTACATCGAGTCCTCCGGGGTCACCACTCGCTGGCTCTCGCTGACCGAGGTGCTGCGCGGCACGGACAGCTGGACGCCGTTCGTCGCGCCCACCGCCACCGCAGGTTCGACGCTGGTCACCAGTTCGGTCGCGGTGCTGGCCACCACCCTGGTCGCGRCGGCCGGGCTGGCCGGCCTGGCGATGCGCACCATGCCGGCCCGGGGCCGGCTCATCGCGATCCTCTTCGTCGGCATCACCCTGCTGGCCGTCGGTTACTCGGGCGGGCTGGGTTCCCCGATCGCCACGCAGGTGCAGTTGTTCCTCGACGCCGACGGCACCCCGCTGCGCAACGTGCACAAGCTGGAACCGTTGATCCGGCTGCCTCTGGCGCTGGGCCTGGCGCATCTGCTGGGCCGGATACCCCTGCCCGGCACCGTGTCCCGGCCCAGCTGGGTGCGCGCGTTCGCCTACCCCGAACGTGACAGGCGGGTCGCCGTCGGCCTGGTCATCCTGACCGCGCTGGCTGCGGGCACCTCACTGGCCTGGACCGGCCGGCTGACCCCGCCGGGGAGCTTCGAGGCGATCCCCGGCTACTGGCACGACACCGCGGACTGGCTCGATGAGCACAACACCGACCGCGGACGGGTGCTCGTCGCGCCGGGCGCCCCCTTCGCGACCCAGGTGTGGGGCAACAGCCATGACGAGCCACTGCAGGTGCTGGGCAGCAACCCCTGGGGTGTGCGCGACTCGATCCCGCTGACCCCACCGGAGACCATTCGGGCGCTCGACTCGGTGCAGCGGCTGTTCGCCGCCGGGCAACCCTCGGCCGGCCTGGCGGACACGCTTTCCCAGCAAGGTATTTCGTTTGTGGTGGTGCGCAACGACCTGGATCCGGACGCCTCACGGTCCGCACGCCCGATCCTGGTGCACCGTGCCATCGACGGGTCGCCCGGCCTGACCAGGGTGGCGGAATTCGGTGATCCGGTGGGGCCGGGAACCCTGGAGGGGTTCGTCACCGACAGCGGCCTGCGTCCCCGCTACCCGGCGATCGAGATCTACCGCGTCGACGACGCCCGGCCCGCGCCGTATCTGACCGACCTGGATGCGATGGCCCGCGTCGACGGCGGCCCGGAAGCCTTGTTGCGCCTTGCCGAACGACGCCGACTGATCGGGCGTGAACCCCTCGGGCCGATGCTGCTGACCGCCGACGCACAGCGTGCCGGTGTCGGCGCCCCGCTGGTGACGGTGACCGACACGCCACTGGCCCGCGAAACCGATTACGGCCGGGTGGACAACCATTCCTCGGCGGTGCGCACCCCCGACGAGCGGCGGCAGACCTTCAACCGGGTGATGGACTATCCGGCCGGCACCGACCCGCTCTATGCGAGGTGGACCGGCGGCAATATCAGCGTCTCCAGCTCTGCGGCGGATTCGACTGCGCTACCCAATGTTTCGCCGTCCTCCGGGCCGGCCGCGGCCATCGATGCCGATTCCTCGACAAGTTGGGTGTCCAACTCGCTGCAGACCGCGCTGGGCCAGTGGATGCAGGTCGACTTCGACCATCCGGTGACCAACGCCGCGGTCACCATCACCCCCAGCGCCACCGCTGTCGGCGCGCAGGTCCGCCGCATCGAGGTGTCCACGATCAACGGCACCACCACCCTGCGATTCGACGAGCCCGGTAAACCGCTGTCCGCGGCGCTGCCGTTCGGTGAGACGCCGTGGATGCGGATCACCGCCGTCGGCACCGACGACGGCTCACCCGGCGTGCAGTTCGGCATCACCGATCTGTCCGTGACCCAGTACGACGCATCGGGTTTCGCCCATCCGGTCACGCTGCGGCGCACCGTGGACGTGCCGGGTCCGCCCGCGGGATCGGCGGTCGCGCAATGGGATCTCGGCTCCGAGCTGCTGGGCCGGCCGGGCTGCGCGGAAGCACCCGACGGCACCCTCTGTGCGGCCACCATGGCGATCGCCCCCGAGGAGGCGGTGAACATGAGCCGCACCCTGACGGTGCCGGAGCCCACCGCGGTCACCCCGACGGTGTGGGTGCGGGCGCGGCAGGGTCCACGGCTGGCCGATCTGATCAGCGAGCCCGGAAACACCCGCGCGACCGGCGATTCGGATCTGATCGACGTACTCGGCTCGGCCTACGCCGCCACCGACGGCGATGTGCGCACCGCGTGGACGGCACCGCAGAACAATGTGCAGCTCAAGAAGCCGCCGACGCTGACGGTGAAACTGCCCGAGCCCACCGAGGTTTCCGCGCTGACCCTGACACCGAGTGCCACGGTGCTGCCGGCACATCCGACGATGGTCGCCATCGACCTGGGCGCCGGCCCGCAGGTCCGCCGCCTCGACGGCGACGGGCCCCAGACGTTCGACCTGTTCCCCGCGGTGACCGATACGGTGCAGGTGTCGATCCTGGACTGGACCGATGTGATCGACCGCACCGCACTGGGTTTCGATCAGCTCAAGCCCACTGGCCTGGCCGAGGTGACCGTCCTGGACGGCGCGGGCAAGCCGATTGCGGCGGCCGACCCGGCCGACGGGGGCCGCCCGATCACGTTGCCGTGCGGCAGGGGGCCGATCATCGGTGTGGCCGGGCAGTTCATCCAGACCTCGGTGGCCACCACCGTCGGTGCGCTGCTGAACAACGAGCCCATCGCGGCGAAGCCCTGCCAGACCGAGCCCGTCACGCTGCCTGCGGGACAGCAGGAACTGGTGGTCAGCCCGGGCGAGGCATTCGTGGTCGACGGCGTCCAGCTGGACACCCCGCGCGCCGGTGAACTGCGCCCGGCACCGATCGTCGACGCGCCCACCGGCAAGTGGACCTCCGATCACCGCGAGGTGGAGGTGGAYGCGGTGGATCACGACCGGGTGATCGTGGTGCCCGAGAGCGTGAATCCCGGCTGGGTCGCCCACAGCCAGGACGGCACGGCACTACGCGCCATCACCGTCAACGGGTGGCAGCAGGGCTGGGTGGTCCCCGCAGGCACCAGCGGCACGCTGACGCTGACCTTCCCCTCCAACCTGACCTACCGGATCGGGCTCTTCGGCGGGCTGGCGCTGCTCCCGATACTGGCTTTGCTTGCGCTGCTGCCGGTCCGGCGTGAGAGTACCGGCGAGTCGGTGCAGCCGTGGGTGCCCGCGCCGTGGCTGTCGGGCGCCGCGGTCCTCGCGGTGGGCGCGCTGATCAGCGGGGTCGCCGGGATCGCGGTGGTAGCGGCGGCGATCGGCGTGCGGTACCTGCTGGCGGGACGGGCCTGGTCGGAGAGGATCACCGTCGGGGTGTCCGCCGGTGGGCTGATCGCCGCCGGCGCGGCCCTGTCCCGTGGTCCGTGGCGCTCGGTGGACGGGTACCTCGGCCATTCGGTCGGCGTGCAGTTCCTCGCGCTGTTGTCGGTGGCGATGCTCGCGGCGTCGACGATTGCTATAGATCGAGCACGAGACGCGAAGTGAGCGAACGGGATACGCAGGTCAACATCGAGGTCTCACGCTCTTCGGCGGTGAGCCTGTTCTCGCGGTGCTCGGGTGTGCCGGCCAGCACCCCGACGCGGCAGGTACCGCAGAAACCCTGGCGACACGAGTAGGCGGTGTCGGGGCGGTGCCGTACCAGCGCGTCGAGCACCGATTCGTCGGCGGCCACCGGCAGCACCTCACCGCTGCCGGCCAGTTCGATCTCGAACGCCGTGCCGTCGCGCACCGGCGGAGCGCTGAAACGCTCGAAATGCAGTGCCGCGGCGCCGGATCCGTCGAAGTTCTGGCGCACCGTCTCGATCATCGGCGGCGGCCCGCACACGTAGACCGCCCCGCCGGCGGGTGCGTGACCCAGCAGGTCCTCGACGGTCGGCAGTCCGTGTTCGTCATCGAACCGGATGGTCACCCGGGACGGGTCCCAGGAGGCGATCTCGCCGAGGAACGGAATGCTCTCCGCGCTGCGCCCGCAGTACACGAAATGCCAATCGGTGCCCAGCCGTTGGGCCGCGAGCACCATCGGCAGCACCGGAGTGATGCCGATACCACCGGCGATGTAGAGCGCCCGGTCGTAGGGAATGAACGGGAAACCGTTGCGCGGGCTACGCACGCTGACCGAATCCCCCACCGACAGCGCATGCATCTCCAGTGATCCGCCACCACCGCCGGGGATCCGGCGCACCGCGATCCGGTACTGCGACCGGTCCTGCGGGTCACCGCACAGCGAGTACTGCCGGCGCCGCCCGGACGGCAGGTGCAGATCGAGGTGACTGCCGGGCTGCCACGCGGGCAGCGTGGCGCCGTCGGGCGCGGCGAAGGTCAGTGCGACCACGTCGTTGTCCTGGGCGACGACGGTGCGTCCGGTCACCTGCAGCGTGAGCGCGGCGTCAGCGCCGCGAAGGGCACGTTCGTCGCCGTAGTCGGCCTGGGTGACGCGCCCCAGCCAGAACCGTTCCAGAAGCGACACAACAAAATTCGTCGCCCGGTCGTCGAGCGGTGTGCCCAGCGGCGGTGCGGGACGCTTCACCGCGCCGCGGCCCGCGCGGCGGGCGAGGAGGCCAGGTAGGCGACGGCCTGGGCGGTATCCCCGACATCGCCGGGGTGATCCCGCGGCGAGAAGTACTGCATCCCACGCCATGCGGTGTGCGTGATCGACGGGGTGACGCCGCGGCGTCCGGAACGGATCAGGCCGCGCCAGATTGCTTTTCGCTTGCGCCGCGACATCGTCAGGTACGGGTCGACCCGCATCAGGTACCGGGTGGCCTGCCACAACAAGTACAACAACATCGGGCCTGCCACGACCTGCGCCCAGGCGCGCCGCGCGTAGTTGCGGTCGAAATAGCGCAGCACGTCGTGGGACACCATGCGGTGCTCGACCTCTTCGGCGCCGTGCCAGCGCAGCAGGTCGACGATCGTCGGGTGCGCCGTCTGGCCGTTGAGCCGTTTGGCGTTGAGCACCCAGTCGCCCAGGAACGAGAAGATGTGTTCCAGCGCGGCCATCACGGCCAGCCGCTCCACCAGATAGTTGTGCGCCTTGGCGCCGGTGGCGTCGCGCGGGCCCAGGAGGCTGCCGAACACCCAGTGCGCGCGGTCGAGCACCGGGGCCGGGTCGATGCCGTGCCGCTCCAGGTACTCGTTGATGCCGGAGTGGGCGTTGGCGTGCATGGCCTCCTGGCCCATGAAGCCGATGACGTCCTCGCGGAGTTTCTCGTCCTCGATGTGCGGCAACGCCTCTTTGAGGATCGAGACGAACCACTCCTCACCGGCGGGCAGCAGCAGGCTCAGCCCGTTGTACAGGTGCGATGCGTACGGGTCGTCGTACACACACTGCGCAGGCACGTCGGTGAGATCGAACTGCACCGCACGTGCGTGCAGCGCGATCGCCGCACCGTCCGGGGTGTCCGTGTCCAACTTCTCCATCGGCAAAACGGTACCCCGGGTACCGGGTAGATGTCGATACTCGCGAACCGCCTCGGCCGCCGTGGGCGGCTCCTAGCATCGGCGGGGTGGCCGATACGAACACCGCACGCGGGCCGGTCGATACCGCTGACCTCGGCGTCACGCTCATGCACGAGCACGTCTTCATCATGACCACCGAGATCGCGGAGAACTATCCGGAGGGCTGGGGCGATGAGGATCGCCGTGTCAGCGACGCCATTGCCCGGCTCAACGAGCTCAAATCCCGCGGTGTGGACACCGTCGTCGACCTGACCGTCATCGGGCTGGGCCGCTACATCCCGAGGATCGCGAAGATCGCGGCGGCCACCGAGATCAACATCGTGGTGGCCACCGGCCTCTACACCTACAACGATGTGCCGTTCCGGTTTCACTACCAGGGTCCGGGCACCCTGCTCGACGGACCCGAGATCATGACCGAGATGTTCGTCCGCGATATCACCGAGGGCATCGCCGACACCGGCATCAAAGCGGCAATCCTGAAGTGCGCCACCGACGAACCGGGCGTCACCGCGGGGGTGGAGCGGGTGCTGAGAAGCGTGGCCGCCGCGCACCGGGAGACCGGTGTGCCCATTTCCACCCACACCCATGCCGGCAGCCGGCGCGGCCTGGAGCAACAGCGGATCTTCGCCGAGGAGGGCGTCGACCTCAGCCGCGTCGTCATCGGGCACTCCGGGGACAGCACCGACCTGGACTACCTGGAGGAACTCATCGCGCGCGGCTCCTACCTGGGCATGGACCGGTTCGGCATCGATTCGATCCTGCCGTTCGAGCAGCGCGTCGACACGGTGGCCCGGATGTGCGAACGCGGCCACGCCGAGAAGATGGTGCTCTCCCACGACGCGTCCTGCTATTTCGATGCGCTCCCCGAGGACATGGTGTCGGTGGTGATGCCCAACTGGCATTACCTGCACATCCACAACGACGTGATCCCGGCGCTGAAAGAGCGCGGGGTGACCGACGAGCAGCTCAAGACCATGCTGGTCGACAATCCGCGGCGGATCTTCGAACACGGCGGCGGTTACTGAGCGGTGTCGCGCACCGCACTGTCCAGCGGCGCCGAACGACGGTGCCGGGCCTCCCAGCGCAGCAGCGCCTCCCGGCACGGTGACTCGACCAGGGCATAACTGACCGCTGCGATCGCGAAGCCGAAGATCAGCGTCAGCACCAACACCACCGGCATGTGGCCGTTGAACGGGAAATACCCCATGACCGGGAACACCATCGCCAGGGCAGCCAGGTGCCAGATGAACAGCCCGTAGGACCAGCGACCCAGCGTCACCATCACCGGGCTGCCCAGCACCCGGTGCGCGGTGTCGGGAGCGTCGAGCACCAGGGGTGCCAGCAACGTCCCGGCCACGATCGCGCCCATCGTGGTCTTCACCACGAACTGGCCCACCGTTCCCGGCGTCAGCCCCTCCGGGCCGGCCAGCGGCGAGGCCGCGATCAGAAACGCCCCCACCGCCACCGCCGCCATCAACAGCCGGCGCCGCGCCAGCCGGTGCGCCCAGCCGACCCGGCTCACCGACAGCTCGGCCAGCACGATGCCCGCGGCGAACCAGGAGAAGAAGGCCGGTGGCCAGTTGAGCGGGTTCACGCCGTAGGGCGGGTCGAACGGGATCAGCCCCCAGGCCAGGCTCGCCGCCGCCAGCGCGACGACGGCGGGGATGCGCGCACCCACCGGCAGCCGCCGGGCCAGCAGCGCCAGCACCGGTAGCGCGATGTAGAAGCAGACCTCCACCGACAGGCTCCACATCTGGGTGAGCCCGTTGGTCAGCGTCAGCGGAACATAGATCTGGGTGAGCGTCAGATTGGCCAGCCAGACCGTGAAGTCGGCGTTGGTATCGGGCATCAGCGTCAGGATCACGATGACGGCCACCAGGTAGCCGGGCATGATGCGGACCAGCCGCGAGCGCAGGTAATGCCCGGTCGGAGGGCGACGGCGCAGGCCGCGTTCTGCTGCCGCGTGCCCCCGCCACAGCAGGAAGCCCGACAGCGCGAAGAACACGGCGACCGCCAGGTCGAAGCGGCCCAGCAGCCTGCCCGTGACGCCACCGGTGTTGCCGGTCTGGAACGCCACGTGGGTGATGACGACCCCGACCGCGGCGCAGGCCCGCATTCCCTCGACGGCGGGCAGAAAGCTGCGCGCGGCACCTGAGGTGGTGCGATCGCCGGGCGCCGTCATGGGGACCAGTGTGCCTGCCGGCGGGCAGGAGCGAAGCGACCGGGGAATGAGACCGGCGGGCAGGAGCGAAGCGACCGGGGAATGAGACCGGCGGGCAGGGGGCACCACCCGCTTGCGGGGGAGAGCGAAGCGACCGGGGAGTGCAGAAGCCATCGTCACAGTTCTCGCCCTCACAGAGTGCTGTTAGGGTCGTCAGCGACCGAAGGGAGCACGGGTTGAACCGCGCCGTAGCCCTGCGAATTGCCGCATGTGGACTTCTGGGGCTGGGTGCTGCCCTGTTGATCGCAGCCCTGCTGCTGTCCACGTACACCCAAGGCAAGATCGCCAAGATCCCGCTGGATCTCGATGCCGACCTCATGAGTGAGGGCACCGGCACCGCGCTCGATCCGGCGTCGCTGTCCTCGGGGGAAGCGTTCGTCATCAACGAGAACGTCCCGGTGGCGCTGCAGCAGCAGCTCAGCGTGGAGGCTCCGGCCAACGCCGAGGTGGTGACCCTGCAGGTCGGTAGCACGCTGCGGCGCACCGACAAGCAACAGGACGAGGGGCTGCTGCTGGCCCTGGTCGACACCGTCACCCTGGATCGCGCCAGCGCGCTCGCAGTGTCCAGCGACACCAATCCCGGCGGCGCGGTGCAGAAGCCGCGCAGCATCGAAGATGACAACCCGCCGACCAACGTGGCGTTGCCGCACGAGGGACTGTCCTACCGGTTCCCGTTCGACACCGAGAAGAAGACCTACCCCTACTTCGATCCGATCGCGCAGAAGGCGTTCGACGCCAACTACGACGGCGAAGAAGACGTCAACGGACTGACCACCTTCCGGTTCACCCAGAACGTCGGCTACGACGCGGACGGCAAGCTCGTCGAGCCGGTCCGGTACGCCTCGCTGTACGACAACGACGAGGACGGTGAAGTGACCGCCCGCGCGTCGCTGTGGGGTGTGGAAGCCGAGAGCCCCGAAGATCCGATCACCATGACGCGTTACTACGCGGCACAGCGCACCTTCTGGGTGGATCCGGTGACCGGCACCATCGTGCGGGCCAAGGAACACGGATTCCATTACTACGCACGTGACGAGCTCAGGCCCGAGGTGACGTTCGCCGACTACACCGTGAACTCCACCGAGGAGACGGTCGAGTCGCAGGTCGCCGCCGCGCGCGACGAGTCCGATCATCTGGCGTTGTGGAGCCGGGTCCTGCCGATCACCTTCACCGCGCTGGGTCTGGTGGCCCTGGTGGGCGGCGTGCTGCTGGGCTCGTTCGCCTTGCGCGCCGAGTCCGCGCTGATCGATCCCGGCCTCGACGGATCGGACCGCGGCTTCTTCGGCCGGCGTGACGACGAATCCGGGCCGATGCCCGCAGCCGAGGCGCAGACCGAGAAGATCCCCACCCGACGGCCCACCGACCTGCCGCCGGACCGACCGGTCTGACCACCCCTGCATCACCGGCCACCGCCCACCGRCGGTGGATCGCGCCTGCATACGCGTTCGCGCTGGCGCTGATCGTCACCGGGCCACTGCTGGCACCGGGCTACCTGCTGCTGCGGGACGCCGTCTCGACCCCGCGGTCGCACCTCTCCGACGCCGCGCTGGGCCTGACCCAGGCCGCGCCGCGGGCGCTGCCGCAGGACTTCGTGATCGCGCTGCTCTCGCCGGTGATCGACGGCGGCGTGCTGGTGAAGCTGCTGCTGATCGGTGGGCTGTGGTTGGCCGGCTGGGGTGCGGCACGGCTGGTCGCGCAGGTGCTGCCGGAGGCCGGAGTGGCGGGTCAGTGCGTGGCCGCGACGGTGGCCACCTGGAATCCGTATGTCGCCGAGCGGCTGCTGCAGGGGCATTGGAGCCTGTTGGTCGGCTACGGCTGCCTGTCCTGGGTGGCCGCGATGATGCTGCAGCGCCGGTACTGGCCGGCGGTGTTCTGGATCGCGCTGGCGGGCCTGACGCCGACCGGGCTGCTGCTGGCGGCGGTGGTGGCGCTGGTGTGCTGCCGGGGGTGGCGCGATATCGCGATCACCGCGGCGGCGGCGGCCGGTGCGGCACTGCCCTGGCTGGTGGCCGCGGTGGTCGCGGACTCGCTCTCCTCGACGGCCGGTGCCGGGGTGTCGGCGTTCGCGGCCCGCGCCGAGCCCGGTCTCGGGACCCTGGGCAGCCTCGCCGGCCTCGGTGGTATCTGGAATGCCCAGGCGGTACCCGATTCACGCACAACACTTTTCGCGCTGCTGGGCACCGTCGTGCTGTTGGCCACGGTGTGCGCGGGACTACCTGCGGCGATCCGCTGTGCGCAGGCACGCCCCCTGCTGGTGCTTGCCGTGATCGCGGTGGTGCTGCCCGCGGCGATGGCCACCGGGCCCGGGATGGCGGCGCTGGAAGCGGTGATGCGCGCGGTGCCCGGAATGGGCCTGCTCCGGGACGGGCAGAAGTGGGTGGCGCTGGCCGTTCCCGGCTACGCGCTGGCCGCCGCCGGGGTTGCGCGCCTGGGCCGTTCGGCGGCGGTGCTGGGCTGCGTCGCCCTGATCGGGGTGCTGCCCGATCTGGCCTGGGGTGTGGGCGGGCAGGTGCGTTCGGTGACCTACCCGGCGGGGTGGACGACGGTCGTGGCCATGATCAACGCCGACCCGCGACCGGTGGCGGTGCTACCGCCGGACAGCATGCGCCAATTCTCCTGGGCGGGTGAGGCTCCAGTGCTCGATCCGCTGCCCCGCTGGGTGTCCGCCGAGGTACTCAGCAGCGGCGACCTGGTGATCGGCGGGCAGACGGTGCCCGGCGAGGGTGCGCGCGGCCGCGAGGCGACCCAGCTGCTGCTCGACGGGGCCTCCCAGCGTGAGCTGGCCGACGCCGGGATCGGCTGGGTGGTCGACGAATCAGGCTCCGGTGCACTGGATTTGCCGGTGGCCTACCGAGACGGCGACATCGCGCTGTATGACATCGGCGGGACGGCGCCGGCGGCTTCAGGACGTGGGTTGCTGATCACCGCGCACGTGGTGTGGCTGGCGATCCTGATCGGCGCCGGGGTGGGCGCGTTGGTAACGCGACGCCGACCGGTTCTCGTGCCTAGACTGTAATCCTGAAGGCGTTCACCCGCACTTCGCCGTCTGGAATACAGTTTCGGCGCGTGGGTTGGTCAGACGACGCCGCTGACGTAGCGGCCCGCATGCACCGATTCGAGGACGGTGCGCATCGCATCCGCGCTGAGCACCCAGGAGAATTCCGCGCTGCGACTCCGCGCCTTGGCGCCGAGTTCGTCGCGCAGCACCCGGTCGGTGAGCAACCGGCGCAGCCCGTCGACCAGTTCGTCGGGACCGTCCACCAACAATCCGGTGACACCGTCGACGACGGAGTCCGTCAGGCCACCGGAGCTGCGGTAGCCGATGGTCGGCACCCCGTGCTGGGCGGCCTCGATGACGGCCAGCCCCCACCCTTCCTTGCGGGAAGGCATCAGGTGAACCCAACTTTGCTGCACCACATGGTGTTTGGCTTCATCATCGATATGGCCGTGGAAGGTGACGGCATCGGCAATCCCGAGCACGGCGGCGTGGTCGACCAGCCGCTGTTCCCACCAGCCGCCGCCCACGATGTCGAGGTGCAGGTCCGGAATCCGGCGGCGCAGCACCGCGACCGCGTCCAGGGCGTCCTCGATCTGCTTGTGCGGCACCAGCCGTGAGAGCACCGCGACCCGCGGGGTGGCGGAGCGCTGCGCGGTCAGCGATGCCTGCGGCGCCTCATCGACCCCGTTGCGCACCACCGCAATCTGGGCGGGCGCCACACCAAGATCGGTGAGCTCGCGCGCCGAGGGCAGCGACACGGTGACGTACTGATTGCGCCGGTGCAGGGCCGGAGACAGCCGCGATTCGACGAACCAGCCGAACCGGCCGGTGCGCCGGCCTGCCACCGGCCACTGCTCGCGGTGGCAGTGGTGTACCAGCAGCACCGAGCGCGTGCCGTAGGCGAGCCGGGCCAGGAAGGGGATGCCGTTCTGGGTGTCGATGACGACGTCGGGCCGGGCACGGCGCAGCGGCCCCAGCCCGACCCGCGCGGCCACCATCGCCAGCCCCGCCCAGACGTAGACCGAGTAGGGCCCGCCGCCGCGGCTGACCGTCACCCCGTCCAGGCTGTCGCGGCGTGGGGCACCCGGGTAGCGGGCGGTGCGCAGGGTGACCGCCACCCCGGCGTCGGCCAGTTGGGCGCCGATGCGCTGCAGGTAGGCCTCGCTGCCGCCGCCCTGCGGATGCCCGGTGTCGCGCCAGCCCAGCAACAGCACACGCTGCACCTGGGGGTCACGGGATGTTCGGGGCATAACGTCGCCCAGCCTAACCGGCCCGCCGGCAACGCCTCGGCTCGCTGGTGGGCCACGGTTGAACCGTAGGCTGACCCGGTGCGGCCCACCCGTGACTTCGCCCGCCGGGCCACCCTGCGCCGCTCGGTCCGCCTGCTCAGCGCGTTCCGGTTCGAACAGTCCGACCCCGCCCGGTTCTACGGCGCGCTGGCCGAGGACACCGTCGACATGGTCGGTGAGCTGTGGACGGGGCTCAACGCCACCACCCCGGCCGGGCGCACCGCGCTGGACGTCGGCGGTGGCCCCGGGTACTTCGCGTCCGCGTTCACCGCGGCCGGGATGCATTACATCGGTGTCGAACCGGACCCCACCGAGATGCACGCGGGTCCGGCCGGCGAACCGGGCGGGGGCGCCTTCGTCCGGGCCTCGGGCACCGCGCTGCCGTTCGCCGATGACAGCGTCGACATCTGTCTGTCCTCCAATGTCGCCGAGCATGTGCGCCACCCGTGGCTGCTGGGCAACGAGATGCTGCGGGTCACCCGGCCCGGCGGCCTGGCGGTGCTGTCCTACACGGTGTGGCTGGGCCCGTTCGGCGGGCACGAGATGGGATTGACGCATTACCTGGGCGGGGCCAGGGCCGCCGACCGGTACGCCCGCAAGCACGGGCATCGGCCCAAGAACGACTACGGATCGTCGTTGTTCGCGGTGTCGGCGGCCGACGGGTTGCGCTGGGCCGCCAGCACCGGCGCGCTCGTCGCCGCTTTTCCCCGCTACCACCCTCGATGGGCCTGGTGGATGACCGCGGCGCCGGGCCTGCGCGAATTCACGGTGAGCAATCTGGTGCTGGTCCTGCAGCCCTGAACTGCAACAGGTTCTCGTTTCGCCGGATTCTGGGTAATGTGACGTCCATGACACAGACGGCGTTCAAGACAACGTGGGACAAGCTGTTCATCGGTGGCCAGTGGGTCGAACCGTCGACCTCAGAGGTCATCGAGGTCTTCTCCCCCGCGACCGAGCAGAAGGTCGGCCAGGTTCCGCTGGCCGCGAAGGCGGATGTGGACGCCGCGTGCGCCGCAGCGCGCACGGCATTCGACGAGGGCCCGTGGCCGCGGATGTCCCCGAAGGAGCGCGAGGCGGTCCTCGCCAAGGCCGTCGAGCTGATCGAGGCCCGCGCCGAAGAGTTCAAGCATCTGCTCAAGCTGGAGACCGGCCAGCCGCAGACCATCGTCGACATGATGCAGTACGGCGCGGCGATGTCGACGCTGCAGTTCTACGCCTCCGGTGCCGACAAGTTCGCCTGGCAGGACATCCGCGACGGGCTCTACGGCCAGACCCTGGTGCTCAAGGAGCCCATCGGCGTCGTCGGCGCCGTCGTGGCCTGGAATGTGCCGTTCTTCCTGGCCGCCAACAAGCTGGGCCCGGCCCTTCTGGCCGGCTGCACCATCGTGCTCAAGCCCGCCGCCGAAACCCCGTTGACCACCAACCTGATGGCCGACGTGTTCGCCGAGGCCGGCCTACCCGAGGGTGTGCTCTCGGTGGTGCCCGGTGGTGTCGAGACCGGTCGTGCGCTGACCGACAACCCGGCGCTGGACAAGTTCACTTTCACCGGGTCGAGCGCGGTCGGCAAGGAGATCGGCAAGATCGCCGCCGAGAAGCTCAAGCCGTGCACGCTGGAACTCGGCGGCAAGTCCGCCGCGATCATCCTGGAGGACGCCGACCTGGACTCGACGTTGCCGATGCTGATCTTCTCGGGCCTGATGAACTCCGGGCAGGCCTGTGTCGGGCAGACCCGCATCCTGGCGCCGCGGTCGCGCTATGACGAGGTCGTCGAGAAGGTCGCCGCTGCGGCGGCCGGTATGCAGGCAGGCACGCCCGACGATCCGGCCGCGATGATCGGGCCGCTGATCTCGGAGAAGCAGCGCGAGCGTGTCGAGGGCTACATCAAGAAGGGTGTCGACGAGGGCGCGCGCATCGTCACCGGCGGCGGCCGGCCCGAGGGCCTGGACAGCGGCTGGTTCGTGCAGCCCACCGTGTTCGCCGATGTCGACAACTCGATGACCATCGCCCAGGAGGAGATCTTCGGACCCGTCCTGGTGGTCATCCCCTTCGACGACGAGGCCGACGCGGTGCGCATTGCCAACGACTCGGTGTACGGGCTGGCCGGTTCGGTGTACACCACCGATTACGGCAAGGCCGTGGAGATCGCCAAGCAGATCCGCACCGGCACATACGGAATCAACATGTACGCCTTCGATGCGGGTGCGCCGTTCGGTGGGTACAAGAACTCCGGTATCGGTCGCGAGTGTGGCCCCGAGGGCATCTCGGGCTACTGCGAGTCCAAGAGCGTGCTGCTGCCGTTCGGGTACACCCCGGAGCAGTAGCTCCACCATCTTCTCTGCGCAAGCAGACACGAATGGCTCCCAAAACCGCGGTTTTGGGGGCCATTTGCGTCTTCTCACCAGCTAATTCGCCGTGTGCGGTGCGCTGCGGATCACAGTTTCGCCGGTTGACGGGCCGGGTAGACAGCGCCGTCACACTTACAACAGAAAGCACCAGCCCATGAAACGTGATGTGAGAGCCGAACTCGATGTGGACATCACCGCGCCGACCACCCTCGAATTCCAGATCGCCGTCGCTCCACACCCTGGTGCCGAGGTCACCGAATCGCTGACGTTCGTGTTGAACGGCAAGGAGATTCAAGCCCGCGAACTGTCCAGCGCGCACGGCACCCGGATCCATGTCTTCAACGCACCCGAGGGCAACCTCAAGGTCGACTACACCGCGACGGTGATCGGTCAGACCGAACCCGCGCCGGTGGCCGATGTCGACCTGTCCACCTACCTACGGCCCAGCCGGTACGCCGAGGCGGACAAATTCTTCGGTTTCGCCGCAACCGAATTCGGCCAGTACGCCGACTCGGCCACCTTGTTGGAGAAGGTGTCCTCCTGGGTGGGCACCCGGCTCAGCTACGTGCCCGGATCCAGCGATCCCATCGACGGCGCGGCGGACACCCTGTTGGCCGGGGCCGGGGTGTGCCGCGACTACGCGCACCTGGTGGTCGCGTTGCTGCGGGCGGTGAACGTGCCGGCCCGCTTGGTGGCGGTCTACGCGCCCGGGTGCTCGCCGATGGACTTCCACGCCGTCGCCGAGGCCTATGTCGACGGGCAGTGGCGCGTGGTCGACGCGACGTGCCTGGCCCCCAGGCAGAGCATGGTGCGGATCGCCACCGGCCGCGATGCCGCGGACACGGCCTTCCTGGACAACCACAAGGGTTCCATCACGCTGAACAGCGCGACGGTGACCGCCGTCGTCGACGGCGACCTCCCCCAGGATTCGATCGATCAGCTGGTGTCGATCCGCTGAGGCCCGGCGAAACCCGCGTACCCGGGGTTCCGGCGGCCCGGATTGCCCCGGGTACGCGAGTTTCGGCGAAGGGTCAGAACGCATCCTCCGGCAGGTCCATCGCACCCAGCTGCATCGACTCGATGACGGCGCGGTCCGAGGACAGCCGCGGAAGGATGTGCCGGGCGAAGAACTCCGCCACCCCGACCTTTCCCTCGTAGAAGGCGCGGTCGCGATCCGGTGCGCCCTCATCGAGCGCATCGAGGGCGATCTCGGCGTGCTCCAGCAGCAACCAGCCGATCAGCAGGTCACCGATGGCCATCAGGAACGGCACCGAGGCCAGGCCCACCCGGTACAGCTCGCGGGGCTCCTGCTGCGACTCGACCAGGTAGCCGATCAGCGCGCCGACCATGCCCTGGGCGTCGCCGACCGCCGTCGCCAAAGCCCCTCTGCCATCGGCGATCTCGGGCCGGGCGGTGTCCTTGTCCAGGAAGGCCTGCACCCGGCCCAGCAGGTGTGACAACGCGGCGCCCTGGTCGCGGGCGATCTTGCGGAAGAAGAAGTCCTGCGCCTGGATCGCGGTGGTGCCCTCGTASAGCGAGTCGATCTTGGCGTCGCGGATGTACTGCTCGAYCGGGTAGTCCTGCAGGWAGCCGGACCCACCGAAGGTCTGGAGCGAATCGGTGAGGTAGCGGTAGGCGCGTTCGGACCCGAACCCCTTGACGATGGGCAGCAGCAGATCGTTGACGTGTTCGGCCATCCGGGCGTCCGCCCCGGACACGATGGCCGCGACGCTCGGGTCCTGATGCGCCGCGGTGTACAAGTAGAGCGCGCGCAGACCCTCGGCGTAGGCCTTCTGTGTCAGCAGCGAACGGCGCACATCCGGGTGGTGCAGGATCGTCACCCGCGGCGCGGTCTTGTCCGTCATCTGGGTGAGGTCCGCGCCCTGCACGCGGGTCTTGGCGTACTCGAGGGCGTTCAGGTAACCCGTGGACAGTGTCGCGATCGCCTTGGTACCCACCATCATTCGCGCATACTCGATAATCTTGAACATCTGGGCGATACCGCTGTGCTCATCGCCCACCAGCCAGCCGACGGCCGGCGTGCCGTGCTGACCGAAGGTGAGCTCACACGTCGCGGAAGCCTTGAGCCCCATCTTGTGCTCCAGGTTGGTGACGTAGACGCCGTTGCGCTCACCGATCTCACCGGTCTGCGGGTCGAAGAGGAACTTCGGCACGAAGAACAGCGACAACCCCTTGGTGCCCGGGCCCGCGCCGGCGGGCCGGGCGAGCACCGCATGCACGATGTTCTCGTAGATATCCCCGGTGTCACCGTTGGTGATGAACCGCTTGACGCCGTCGAGGTGCCACGAACCGTCGGGCTGCTCGACGGCCTTGGTGCGTCCCGCGCCCACATCGGAGCCGGCATCCGGTTCGGTGAGCACCATGGTGCCGCCCCAGTTGCGTTCGGCCATCAGCGACGCCCAGTGCTTCTGCTGTTCGTTGCCGAGGCCGTGGACGATGTCGGAGAGCACCGGTCCGGAGTGACAGATGTAGGCCGCGGGCTGCGCGCCCAGTGCGAACTCACCGATGGCCCAGGTGAGCATGGCCGGCGCGGGCAGTCCACCCACGGCCTCGTCGAGCCCGACCCGGAACCACTCGCCGTCCTGCCAGGCCTGCAGCGCGGCCTTGAACGGTTCGGGGTAGCTGACGGTGTGCGTCGACGGGTCGAATGTGGGTGGGTTGCGGTCGGTTTCGGCGAACGCCTCGGCCAGCGGCCCTTCGGCGAGCCGGGCAGCTTCGCTGAGCATCTCACGGACCGACGCACCGTCGAGGTCGCCGAAGTCACCGGTTGCCAGCGCTTTGTCGATGCTCAGCGCCTCGAACAGGTTGAACTCGACATCACGGACGTTGGAAATGTAGTGCCCCATGCCGGTGAGAATAATCCGGCAACCGGCTCACGTCCCAACGATTCGGATAGCTGTGAATGCCGCACCGCGTCGGGTGTTCATCAGTTGTTCACGTGCGACCTGCGGGTATGCCGGAATATCGGATGCCGACCTCGGCGTTCATTCTTTATGCTTGACCCATAGAACAGGAGGGGCACCGATGTTGCTCATCGAGCTCAACGTCGCCGGCCGTCGCTTCACCCGACAGCTGGGTGATCGCCGACGCCCCGTGGAACTGCTCAACCGGCTCAACCGGCAGTTACGGTCCTCGCGCGCCGCTTAGGCGGCCGTGCGCCAGCGCGCACAGACGAATTCACCGTTGCGACCCACGTCGGCCAATACCCATTCCGAGCGCATCGGTAGCAGCCGCGCACCGGCCCCCAATGTGCACGGCGCGTAGGTGACCACCATCTCGTCGACCAGGCCTGCGGCCACGAATTGCGCCGCGGTCCGACCACCACCGACCACCCAGACATCCTTGTCCCCCGCGGCGGCCAACAGTTCGCCGTGCAGCCTCGTGATGTCGCCGTCGAACGTCTGCACCGGGTGCCCGTCCTGCACGATCCCGGGCCTGCTGGTGAGCACCCAGCTGGGCTGCGAGTACATCCACTGCCCCGGTTGATTTTTGACGATCCACTCGTAGGTGGATGATCCCATGGCCAGCGCGCCGATATCGGCGACGAAGGCCTCGTACCCGAACGGTCCGTTCGGGTCGAAATCACGGGTCAGCAGCCAATCCAGGCTGTCGTTCTCGTCGACGATGAACCCGTCCAGGGTGGAGGCCGTGAAGTAGATCGTTGCCATGTCAGTCCTTTCGCATCCATTCGAGTGGGTCGCCGCGGTGCACCGTGATGCCGTGGCGGATCAGCATGGCGCGCACCACTTCCCGGCGATGCGCCGAGTAGGTGAGGACGTGCGCGATGATGCCGTACAGCTGGAAGGATTCGGGTGGATCGCACAGCGCGTCGATCACGGTGTCGGCCAGCCGGCCCTGCTCGCCATGGTCGCGCACCATCGCCGTCCAGCGCGCCGACACCTCGTCGTGGTCGGYGGCCAATTGCCGGACCGAGCGGACACCGGGATGGGCGGGCTGGTCGCGGCCCTCGATGCTGGCCAGCCAGACCTCCTTGGTCCACACCAGCGCACCGAGCACCGCCGCGACGCTGGGCTCCTCGCCGTCCCAGTCCAGGATCACCTGGCCGGGTGAGACGGCTTCGGCCCATTGAGATTCCGACAACACGGCGGCCGCGCCGATGAGCGCCGCCGTGTCGGCGACATCGTGCGCGATCATCAGCAGCGAGATGTCGGGGCGCTGCGCGTCGCCGGGGCTGTCCAGCCACAGCGACTCCGGCGGATGGAAATGCACCCCGTTGGGGGCGGGCAGCCGGAACCCGACGTCGGTGGCCTGCGACGGCGGCACCCCGAACGCGCGCCGGAACGCGCGGGAGAACACCTCCGGTGCCGACCATCCCTCGTCGAGGGCCACCGCGGCCACACCTTCCCCGCGCTGCAGCCGCCACGCCGCTCGTTCCAGCATCACGCGGCGGCGCAGCGCGGCGGGCGGTTCGCCGGTGAGCCGGCTGACCTCGCGGGAGAAGTGGAACTCCGAGGCGAAGCTGCTGCGGGCCATGTCGGCGACGTCGGTGTTGCCGCTGTCGACGACCGAGTCGAGCAGCTCACGGAGCCGGTCACGGCGCGGCACATTCGGCTGAACACTCACAGCTTCCGAGTATCGCGGCAGACGCCGACCGGCGACATGACTATTCCTGCTGGAGAACCAGCATTCCCGTGTCGCTGCGCTCCAGCCCGCCGAACTAGACTCCGGAACCGGTGAGTGAATTCGATGCGCTGTGCGCCAACGACGGTGACCTGGCCGACCTACGACTCAAGGTTCGGCAGTTCGTGCGCGCCGACCGGGAGAGCTTCGGCTGGCAGCCCGAGATCGACTCCTGGCTGACCAGCTGGGACGCCGGATTCAGCGAACGGCTGGCCGACGCCGGTTTCGTCGGGCTGACCATCCCCACCGAGTACGGCGGGCACGGGCGGGGGTTCCTGGACCGCTACGTCGTCACCGAGGAACTGCTCGGGGCGGGCGCCCCGGTGGCCGCCCACTGGTTCGCCGACCGTCAAGTCGCGCCGTCACTGCTGAGCTACGGCAGCGAGGAGCAGCGCCGACGGCTGCTGCCCGGTATCGCGGCCGGCCGGCTGTACTCGGCGATCGGGATGAGCGAACACGGCGCCGGCTCCGACCTGGCCGCCACCGCCACCCGCGCCACCCGCACCGACGACGGCTGGGTGCTCAACGGCACCAAGGTGTGGACCAGCGGCGGGCACCGCGCCCAGTTTGCGATCGTGCTGGCCCGCACCAGCCCGCTGGATCCCGACCACCGGCATGCCGGCTTCAGCCAGTTCATCGTCGCCCTCGATGCTCCCGGCATCACCATCAGCCCGATCATCACGCTGGACGGCCACCACCATTTCAACGAGGTGACCTTCGACGATGTCGCCGTCGGTGACGCCGACGTGCTGGGCGAGGTCGGCGACGGCTGGCATCAGGTCACCGCCGAACTGGGTTTCGAACGCAGCGGCCCGGAGCGCATCCTGTCCACCGCGATCCTGATCTTCGGGGTCATCCGAGCGCTCGGCGCCCAGGATGTCGACGACCGTACCGCCGCGGAGGTCGGCGACCTGATGGGGCGGGTGATGGCGTTGCGGCAGCTGTCGGTCTCGGTCGCCCGGGCGTTGTCCGACGGCCAGGACGCGGCGACACGGGCCGCCCTGGTGAAGGATCTGGGAACGCGTTTCGAGCAGCAGTCGGTGGAGCTGTGCGCGGACCTGCTGGAGTACGTCGACGACGATCGGGACCTACGGACGATTCTCGGCACCGCGCGTCAGCATTCGCCGATGTTCACGCTGCGCGGCGGGACCAACGAGGTGCTGCGCGGTGTGATCGCCCGCGGTCTGGGGGTGCGATGAGCGAGTTGGATGAGCTGAAGCAACTGGTCGACGACATCGGCCGCCGGTCCTATGACGCGCAGTTCGGCAAGCGCCGGCTGCCCGAGGTGTTCGACGCCGACCTGTGGCGCACGCTCGATGAATCCGGGCTGACCCGGGTCACCACCGAGCAGGAAGCCGGGCCGCGCGAGGCCGCCGTCGTGCTGGCCGGACTGGCCCGCCACAGCGCCGCCGTGCCGATCGCCGAGACCGATCTGCTGGCGGGCTGGCTGGCCGGGGAAGCGGGGCTGGAGATTCCGGCCGGTCCGCTCACGGTGGCGATCGGCGCCGGCGGGACTGCCCGTGAGGTGCCGTGGCCGTCGGACGCCGCGATCGTCCTGGCCGCCCGTGAGTCCGACGGACTGTATGTCGGTCTGCTGGACGACCCCGAGGTCACCCTCGGGCACAACCTGGCCGGGGAGCCCCGCGGCACCCTGGCCTACGGAACCGACGGGCTGACCCGGCTGGAGCCGGCCGTCGCGGACGAACTGGTGCGCCGCGGCGCGTGGGCGCGGTGCGTGCAGATCGTCGGCGCCTTCGATTCCGCATTGGAGCTCACCGTCGCCCACGCTGGCGAGCGGGTGCAGTTCGGCCGCGCGTTGAGCAAGTTCCAGGCCGTGCAGCACTCACTGGCCGCCATGGCCGGTGAGATCGAACAGGCAAGGGCGGCAACGGATCTGGCCACCGCCGCGGTGACCGATCATGGCTTCGGCAGCAGCCGGGCCGATTACGCGGTGACGATCGCCAAGATCGCCGTCGGCCGGGCCGTCACCCCGGTGACGACCATCGCCCATCAGCTACACGGCGCCATCGGCGTCACCATCGAGCACCAGTTGTGGTCGGCGACGATGCGGGCGCGCAGCTGGTCCGACGAGTTCGGCAGCACCGCGTCCTACGCCCGGCGTCTGGGACGGCTGGCGCTCGACGCCGCCGATCCGTGGGACGTGCTGATCAGCTGTCCGTGACCCTCAGGTGTCCAAGACCTGACCGATCCGGGCCTCCACATCGCCGAGCCCGGACACGTCGATGCCGAATCGGTTGACCAGCTGGTCGACCACGTCGGCGGCGGAGCTCAGCCGGATCTTCTCGGTGTCCCTGCCGGAGTGGATGGCGAGATTGCGGCCGCGCAGGTTCCAGCGGGCGTCGTCGGTGACCAGCGCGGCGGACAGCCCGACGACGAAGACGGCGTGGGGATAGGTCGAGGAGTACCAGCTGCCGATGCTCAGATCGACCAACGGCTGGGTGCGCAGGCTGAACTGATAGAGCGGCTGCCATTCGCCGCGCACCTGCGCCTGGAGTTGCAGGCCCTCCGGATGCTCGATGAGGCGATAGGGCTCATGCCGGGTCTGCTGCACCGGCCCGGCCTCCAGCCGGATCGGCGAGGACAGCGTCTGACCGCCGAAGCCCACGTCGACCAGGAAGCGTCCGTCTGCACCGGGCACGGCGACCGCCAGCACGTTGTGGGTCAGCCCGGACTGCGGCGCGCCCGGCGGCTGCATCCACACCACCCGGCCGGCCAGCCGGTCCACCTCGTACCCGAGCGCCTCCAGCGCGTAGCCCATGACACCGTTGTTCTCGTAGCAGTAGCCGCCACGGCGGCGGCGCACCAGCTTGGCGGTCAGCGCCTCGGCGCTGAGGTCGTGCACCGGGATACCCATCAGCGGGTCGAGATTCTCGAACGGGATGGACCGGTTGTGCGCGGCGACCAAGCCGTGCAGGGTGTCCAATGTCGGCTCCGCCGGCCCCTGGTAGCCGATCCGAGCGAGGTAGGCAGCGATGTCCGGTGTCATGCCCTCATCCTGTGGCCTCAACCCCGGTTCAGGTCAACGGCCCTTTGACCGCCTACCGGTTCCATGCGAAACTAGAACACGTTCTAGTTTCTACATCGGAGGCATCCCATGAGCTCGCCCGATATCGATCCCACCGAGATCACCAAGTTCGACCCCAGCCTCACCGAGCGGGTGATGGGGCTGCTGCGGCCGTTCCTGAAGGCGTATCACCGCTCCGAGGTCCGCGGTCTGGAGAACTTCCCCAACGGCGGCGCGCTGGTGGTGTGCAACCACTCCGGCGGCATGTTCCCCATGGATGTGCCCATTTTCGCGGCCGACTTCTACGAGCGGTTCGGCTACGGGCGCCCGGTCTACACGTTGAGCCACGCCATGCTGATGATCGGGCCCACCGGCGACTTCTTCAAGAAGACCGGCTTCATCCTCGCCAGCCACGAGAACGCCGATGAAGCGCTGCGCTCCGGCGGAGTCGTGGTGGTGTTCCCCGGCGGCGACTACGACGTCTACCGTCCCAGCAGCGAAGCCAACAAGATCGACTTCGACGGCCGCCAGGGTTACGTGCGCGCGGCCATCAATGCCGGGGTGCCCATCGTGCCGATGGTCGGCATCGGCGGGCAGGAGACCCAGCTGTATCTGTCCCGGGGCACCTGGCTGGCCAAGCGGCTCGGCCCGATCGCCCGGCTGGCGCGCACCAAGATCGTCCCGCTGTCCTTCGGTTTCCCGTTCGGGCTGTCCGCCGTGGTCCCGATGAACGTGCCGCTGCCCGCCAAGATCGTCATGCAGGTGCTGCCGCCGGTCGATATCGAGGCCCAGTTCGGCGAAACCCCCGATATCGACGAGGTCGACGCGCATGTCCGCCGCGTCATGCAGGGCGCCCTGGACGAACTGGCCGCCGAACGTCGCCTGYCGGTCATCGGCTGATGGGGCTGTTCGACCTCCCCCGTCGCTTCGCTCGCCCCACCGTCGACCGGGTCACCGATACGGCCGGCCTGATCGGCACCATGGTGCGCGCCGGTGTCATCGCACCGCTGCGACCCGACAAGTATCTGCGCATCGGCGCGGCAATGGCCCGCGAGAACATGGGCATCACTTCGGGTTTCGCCAGCGCCGCGCAACGCTGCGGTGACCGGGTCGGCCTCATCGACGAGCTCGGGGCGCTGACCTGGCGCGAGATCGACCAGCGCGCAGACGCGTTGGCGGCAGGGTTGCAGGCGCTGCCCTCCGGAGAGCCGCACGTCCTGGGCATCATGGCCCGCAACCACCGCGGTTTCGTCGAAGCGCTGATCGCGGCCAACCGCATCGGCGCCGACGTGCTGCTGCTCAACACGTCCTTCGCCGGTCCGGCGCTGGCCGAGGTGTGGGAACGCGAATCCGCCGGCCGCACCGGCGCGGTCATCTACGACGAGGAGTTCGCCCCGACCCTCGACCGTGCACTGGCCGACGCCCCGGAGGTGGCCCGCATCGTCGCCTGGACCGATACCGCGCAGACCGGGCTCACCGTGGCGCAGCTGATCACCGCGCACGCCGGGCAACAACCCCGACGCGCCAAGGAGAAGTCCAAGGTCATCCTGCTGACCTCGGGGACCACCGGAACACCCAAGGGCGCCAAGCATTCCGGGGGCGGACCCGAGGTGCTCAAGGCCATCCTGGACCGCACCCCATGGCACACCGAGGAGCCGGTGGTCGTCGCCGCGCCGATGTTCCACGCCTGGGGGTTCTCCCAGCTGGCCTTCGCCGCCTCGATGGCCTGCACCGTCATCACCCGCCGCAAGTTCGATCCGGAGGCCACCCTCGCGCTGGTGGACACCCACCGGGCCACCGGGTTGTGTGTCGTGCCGGTGATGTTCGACCGCATCGTCGAGTTGCCCGACGAGATCCGCAACCGCTACAGCGGGCGCACCCTGCGCTTCGCCGCGGCATCCGGTTCCCGGATGCGTCCCGACGTCGTCACCAAGTTCATGGATCAGTTCGGCGATGTCATCTACAACAACTACAACGCGACCGAGGCCGGCATGATCGCCACCGCGACGCCGACCGATCTGCGCGCCGCACCGGACACCGCCGGAAAACCGGCCGAGGGCACCGAGATCCGGATCCTGGACCCCGACCTGCGCGCGCTACCGCCCGGCGAGACCGGCACCATCTACGTGCGCAACTCGACCCAGTTCGACGGTTACACCTCGGGCAAGACCAAGGACTTCCACGACGGGTTCATGAACTCCGGTGACGTCGGCTACCTGGACGTCGACGGCCGGCTGTTCGTGGTGGGCCGCGATGACGAGATGATCGTGTCCGGCGGTGAGAACGTCTACCCCATCGAGGTGGAGAAGACGCTGGTGACCCACGACGCGGTGGCCGAGGCCGCCGTCATCGGAGCGGACGACGAACAGTTCGGTCAGCGGCTGGTCGCCTTCGTGGTGCTGCGCGGCCCCGACGCCTCCGTGACCGCCGATGTTTTGAAACAGTATGTCCGGGACAATCTGGCCAACTACAAGGTGCCGCGGGACATCACCATCCTGGATGAGTTGCCGCGCAACAGCACCGGAAAGATTCTGCGCAGTGAACTTGAGGACCGCATTACGGGTTAGGCCCAGGCCGCTGCTGGGCGCGCTGGCCGAGCTGACCAACGCCGCCAACGCGGTACGCCCGTTGGGCCGGAAGGGTTACAGCACCCTGCCGACGTTCGCGTTCGGCTGGCCGACATCGGAGAACGCTCCGCTGCTGTTCACCGGTTCGGTGCTGGACGTGATCCGGCGCGCCCTGCTGGGTCATTACCGAACCCGCAACGGGCGGATCTCGTTGGCGGTCAAGGCCATCACCTGGGGACTGCTGGCGTTGCTGCAGCGCCGGGAGGCGGAGTCGAAGCGGTACTTCGAGGATCCGTTGAAGGCAGCCCTCGGTGCGGACTATCTGGAGTCCAAGGAACCCGAGCGCCGCCCGCGCGGTGTCTTCGGAACCGGCTGGACACGTCGGCGCTACGTGCACGAGACGGCCCGCTACGGGCCGCACGGCCCCAACCTCGCCGATATCTGGATGCGGCCCGACCTGCCCCGCGACGGCAAGGCGCCGGTGCTGCTGCAGATCCCCGGCGGCGCCTGGATGATCGGGATGCGGCGCCCGCAGGCCTATCCGATGCTGAGCAGACTGGCCGAGCGCGGCTGGATCTGTGTGTCGATCGGTTACCGGATCAGCCCGAAATACACCTGGCCCGACCACATCGTGGACGTCAAACAGGCGATCGCCTGGGTGAAGGAGAACATCGCGGCCTACGGCGGTGATCCCGAATCCGTGTACATCAGCGGCGGTTCGGCGGGCGGGCACCTGACGGCGCTGGCCGCCCTCACCCCGAACGACCCGAAGTGGCAGCCCGGGTTCGAGGACGCCGACACGTCGGTGGCCGCGGCGGTGCCGATCTACGGTCGTTACGACTGGTTCACCGATACCGGCAACGGCAGGCCGGAGTTCATCAAGATCCTGGAGAAGTTCATCGTCAAGCTGCCGTTCACGCAGAACCGGCAGGTGTTCCTGGACGCCTCACCGATCACGCTGGTGCACGAGGATGCGCCGCCGTTCTTCGTGCTGCACGGTGAGGACGATTCGGTGATCCCGGTGCGCGAGGGCCGCGAATTCGTGAAGGCGCTCAAGGGCGTTTCGAAGGCACCGGTCGTCTACGCCGAGATCCCGCACGCCCAGCACGCGTTCGATTTCTTCGGTTCCGCGCACGGGCACAACACCGCGGCCGCGGTGGAGCGATTCCTGAACTGGGTGCGCGGCTGACCCAGCCTGCCGAACGGCCACCTGGTGCACGCTTTTTCGCGGTCAGCGTGTCATGACCGGCCGCTGGGCCTCAGCACAACGTCGTGTGGCGGCAGACCGACGGTGGTGGTGGCGGAAGCTGTGGCGGCGGCGGTAACTGCGGCCGCGGAAGTTGCGGCGGCGGTGGCAGCCGGGGCGGCGGTGGCAGCCGCGGGCCACCGTTGCCGCCGGTGTCGCTCGCCGGCGGTGGTGCCGGAGCGGGCTCGGCCGGCGCCGGGGGCCTGGCCGGAGGCAACGGGCCGGGCGGGGCCTCGGGCCCGGAGGCCGCGGGCAGCCCCGACATCGCCCAGATGGCAATCGGCTGCGGGTCGAGCATGTAATTCGCGGGAGCGGCGGTGAGCTGCAACTGCGTCGGCAGGACACCGGGTCTGACGTGGAAGAACACCCACCCGGTCACGTCGCCGATCACCCGCGCGGGCAGCGGGCGCGATTTCAGGACGACCGGCCGGGACGGGGGGATCTGTTCCCCGCCGCTGACCAACAGGCGGAAACCGCCGTTCGGGCCCGTTGCGTCGATGGGGGCGGACACATCGGCGAAGGAGACTTCGATGCCGAGTTCCTGCTCGTCGACGGAGTCCTGACGGACCAGGGCCATGGTGTCGGCGCGCGGGGTGACGGTGGCGCCCTTCGCGGTCAGCGGGGCACCCAGCAGCGCAGTGCCGGGAAGAATGGACACCTCGGGGTGCTCGGCGTCCGAATTCGTCGCGGTGGACGAACTCGCCGGTGCCGAATGAGGGGCCGGTCCGTAGGAGCAGCCGGTGACCAGGACCGGCGCCACGACGACCGCGGCCACGGCGCCCAGGAGTTTCATGACGTCATTCTCGCCCATCCCCGACGCCGGGGCGCGACCATGTCACGTCAGCGCGGTCTCGATGACCGTCAGTTCCTCGGAAATCCCTGCCGCATGCCGAATGTCGCGGAGCTCCTGGACCATCGCGTCGGTCACCTCGTGCGGATCCTTGACCGTGTCGGTGTCGGAGATGACCGAGATGTTGAGCTGGTCCACATAGCTCCACACGGTGATGTTCAGACCGCTGGCCGCGGTCAGCGGACCGACCGAGTAGATCTCGGTGACGGTGGCGCCGCCGACCTTGCCCTGTTCACGCGGGCCGGGCACATTCGAGATGTTGAGGTTGAGCACCTTGTTCTGGCCGTCCTTGTCCGACAGCCGGCGGAACAGCGCCTCCACGGCGGCCGGCGGCATGTAGGAGGCCCAGCGGGCCACCAGTTCGGGCCCGATCAACTGGCTGCTCTCCTTGGCCAGCGATGCGGCCGCACTGGCCTGACGTACCCGCTCCAGGACGTCGGGTTCGTCGACCGGCAGCGCCATCAGCACGCCGGTGAACCGGTTGCCCGAGATGCGATCGGGTGAGAAGTCGAAACTCATCGGCACCGAGGCCAGCAGCGGATGGTCGGCCTTGCCCTCGTATTCCAGTTGCAGTTTGCGCAACGCACCGGAGGACATCGCCAGCACCATGTCATTGATGGTGGCGCCCAGCTGTTTTCCGGTCGACTTCACGTCGGCCAGCGCGAGCGAGGCGGTCGCGAACCGGCGTCCGGGGGTCAGCACATGATTCATGAAGCTCGGCGGCGGAGTGAACGGTCTGGTCAGTTCCGGACCGAACTTGTGCTGGCTGCGGCGCACCCTGGCGACACCGCCGGCGGTGTATTTGACCAGGCCCGGGATCCGCCCGATCTGGCGCAGGTGGTCGGTGAAGGCCGTGCGCACCAGCTCGGACCTGGACGGGTCGGGATCGGTGGCGTAGGAGTCGCGTTCCCGCTGCGGACCTTCCTGCAGATCCATCCCGCGGGCGAGCAGATTGGCCGAGGCCACCCCGTCGGCCAGCGCGTGGTGGATCTTGCCGACCACGGCGATCCGGTCGTCGGCGAGTCCCTCGACGAAGTACATCTCCCACAGCGGCCGGCTGCGGTCCAGCGGAGTGCTGGCGATCTCTCCGATGGCTTCGTCGAGTTCGCGGCGGCCGCCGGGGGCGGCGACCCGCCACGGCCGAACGTGGTACTCCAGATCGACGTCGGTGTTCTCCCGCCACATCGGGTGGTGGAATTTGAACGGGATGTCGACGAGCTGATAGCGGAACGGGTCCAGCTTGTAGAGCCTGCCGTGCAACACATTACGGAAGTCCTCGACGCCGAAAGTGCGGTCGCCGAGCCCGTGCAGGTCGATGATGGCGATCTTCAAGGTGTGCATGTGCACGTTGGGCGCTTCCGTGTACAGCAGGAACGCGTCCCAACCGCTGAGCCTTTTCACCGGCTATTCCTCCCCTGCCTGGAGGAGTCTATATAACCGCCTTGGCCTTGCGTGCCGCCGAGTTTCGGTGGATCTGGTTGAGGAACAGTCCGATTGCCTTCGCCATCGCGCCGGTACGGGCACCGTCGGTCATGTCGAACCCGTGACCCGCGCCGGGGAACTCGACGTAACTGACCGGTGCGGCCGAGGTGGTTTCGAGACGGTCGACGAAGCTTCGTGCCTGGTCGACCGGGATCACGGTGTCCCCGCTGCCGTGGATGACCAGGAACGGCGGGGCGTCGCGGTGCACCCTGGCGATCGGGGACGCCTGCCGGAAGATCTCGGGATGACGGCCGATCTTGCGGCCGACGACGACGCGTTCCAGGAAGTCGACGAATCGATCCCGCTCGACGGTGGAGCGGTCCTCCCAGTCATAACGGCCGTAGATGCCGACGACGGCGTCCACCGAGGTGTCCGCGTCGTCCGGCAGATCGCCCTGCAGTTCAGGATCATTCGGCGTCAGCCCGGCCAGTGCCGCCAGGTGCCCGCCCGCCGAGCATCCCGCGATGGCCACGAAGTTGCGGTCACCGCCGAACTTGTCGACATTGGCCCGCGCCCACGCGATTGCCGCTTTCACATCGGTCATGTGGCGCGGCCAGCGGTGGTGTGGCGCCACCCGGTAATCGATGGACAGGCAGACCCAGCCCTGCTCGGCCAGGTGCGACAGCATCGCGTAACCCTGCAGCATGCGGCTGCCGTGCACCCAGGCACCGCCCGGGACGAACAGCAGCACCGGTGCGGGCTCGCTGGGCAGTTCCGCGGGACGCCACACGTCCAGCAGTTGCATCGGGTGGTCGCCGTAGCGCACCGAGGTGCGGTGCACGTTGCGCCGGTACTCCATGGTGTTCCACAGCGGCGGCAGCTGCTCGGGGGCCGGCCAATCCCCGGCCAGGTCGGCTGCGGGGACCACGCTGCGCAATCCGTCCTTGGCGACCGTCACCGTCTGGTCGCGCTCGGCCTTGCGCACCGCCCCGTTTCCGGGCGCGAACCAGGCTTTGGCGGTCGACGACATCATCTCGGGGAACTGACGAAAACCCCACACGCCCATGGCGGCCAGGCCACCGAGTGGCTCGAGTTGCTTGCCGATCACCGGCAGCGAAGCCGAAGCCACGGATAATGCGAGCATACGGTCCGCGTGATTGGCCTTCAGCAACCAGCGTGCGCGGCTCATCAGCGTGGGTCCGGGGTACCGGGTGTCCGGTGTGGCCGTCATCACGCGAGCGTACCCGCGCAGCCCCCTCCCTAAGCAGACATTCTCGAGGATCTGTCTACACAGCCGTCAAATTGTGATCCGCATCACGAACGACCGCGTAGGTGGTGCCGGTAACTTCAATTCATCATGAGCAAGTCTGCGCTGGCCATCACCGAAGAACACCAGGATCTCGCCGCCGCGGCCATCGGGCGGCTCCAACGCTCCGGCAGCCGCGCCGCCGCCCGCGTCACCCTCGATCAACCCGGCAGCTATCCGCGCGAAATCTGGTCCGCAGGAGCAGAACTGGGCTGGAACGGGTTGGCATTGGCCGAAGAGTTCGGCGGATCGGGCTTCGGGCTCGCCGAGTTGGCGATCATCGCCGAGATCACCGGCCGCGAGCTCACCCCGGGCCCATTCCTGCCGACCGTGGCCGCGGCCCTGGTGATCGACCGGTGCGCCCCCGATTCCGTGCGGGCCCAGCTTCTCCCGGGCCTGGCCGACGGCAGCACCGTCGCGGCCCTCGGTCTCAACGGGCAGGTGAACATGGAGTCCGATCTGACCGCCACCGCCCAGTGGCCCGCGGTCCTCGGTGCCCCGGATGCCGATGTGCTGGTGCTCGCGGCCGGCGAGGACCTGGTGGTGGTCGAGGCGGCCGCCGACGGAATCACCGTCACCGCACTGCCGTCACTGGACACCACCCGCTCGGTCGGGTCGGTGGCGATGCGGGGCGCCGCGATCTCCGCCGACCGGGTGCTGCGCGGCGCGGCCCGCCACGCCCGCACCGTGTTCCGCATCCTGGCCGCTGCGGAGTCCGTCGGTATCAGCTGGGCCACCCTGGACATGGCCGTCGAGTACGCCAAGGTCCGTGAGCAGTTCGGCCGTACCATCGGTACCT